>NZ_JBHVIV010000167.1:0-6739 GCF_042799475.1 Kitasatospora sp. NPDC057692
CAGTTGCACACGGGTCACGCACCATGGTCTACCGGATCAGGGGCAACCGCGAGGGCGAAACCCGCAAATTGATCACAACCGAATACGCGCCCTAGTAGTCGACGGGGCGGTAGGCGCCGCCAGGCGAGAAGATGAACCACTGCTGGTTCCTGCTGTTCCAGCAGTCCCACTGCTGCATGCGGACGCCGTTGAAGTACCCCGGTCCCCAGAGGACCGCGCCGCCGGGGACGTCCAGGCACTTGCCGCTCCAGACGTTGCGCAGGATCTCTCCTCCTCCCAGGGCACCGGACAACGCCCACTCCCACTTCTGGTTGGCACCGCCGTTGCAGTCCCACTGCTGCGCGGACGCGCCGTTCTCGGTGCTCCAGCCGCCGATCTCCAGGCACTTGCCGGTGTGCGCGTTGACCACCTGCCCGCCGCCGGGCGCCCGCCAGCTCTGGTTGTTGCCGCCGTGGCAGGACCACTGCTGGACGGGCGCGCCGTTGTCCGTGCTCCAGCCGCCGATCTCCAGGCAGTGCGGGCTGGAGCCGCTGGCCAGGACGAAGGGGTCGAGGTTGAGTCGCGGGCGGTCGGCGGCGGCGGCGCCGGGTGCGCCGATCGTGAGAGCCAGGCCGGCGCTGACGACGGCGGCGGCGATGCGGGACGTGAAAGCCAAGGTCGTGATCCTCATCAGGCAGAAGTGAAATGGTGGGATCGGCGCACCGAGCGCGAGCATCATCACCCCCCGGCTGCCGAGCGGTCACCCTAGTGGAGTGGCCGATCAGAGTTGGACGCGGGCTTCGTGAGCGGCCCTGGCCGCGATCGGGTTGATGTCGGCACGGCGTTCCTGCTGCATGGCGGTCAGCCGGTTGACCAGCACGATCGCCGCGACCGCCGCCACGAGGCGCAGCGCGAAGCCGACGGTTTCGACCCGGCCGGCGCTTTGCAGGCTCTCAAGGTCTCCGAAGGTCGGATCGAACTGGCGGGTCATGGAGGACGCGATCCGGCCGATGAGGAGCGAGCCGATCCAGGTGGCCCACCACAGGGCGACCACCCGCTCGGACGGTGTGCGGCGCCGTCCTTCAGCGTCCAGCGGCGCGCTCGCCCGCCAGCAGTCCACGGTCAGCTGCCAGGGGAACCAGAGCCCGACGACGGGGGTGAACCAGGCGCCGACGGCCCAGCCGCTTCCGTGGCGATGTCCGTTGGGCAGCAGCAGGTCGGCGTTCCGGCGGATCCGGTGGAACCAGATGACGAACACCACCGCGGTGGCGAGGAACAGGGGAATAGCCAGCCCGTTCATCGCGTCGGTCACGGATATCACGGAGTCGAGATCGTCGAACCCTACGTCGTCGGACCCCTCCAGCAGACCGCCCAGGAGCACGTCCGCCCAGACGTCGGCCGCGACGACAACCGCCGCCATGACGGCGTTCAGCCCCAGCAGGACGTAGAGGGCCGCGGCAAGGCCGTTCGGCGGACGCAGCGCCGTCACCCACCCCGGGGACGCCTCCGCACACCCGTAGCACCGCCCGCTGTCCGTCCCCGCCGGCCGCGTCCCGCACACCACGCACACCATCAGATCGCCCCCTCCAGAACGGCACCGCCCGCAGACACGCGCGCCGATACGCCACCGCCCCGACCGGGGCGGGCGCGCCGACTCTAGGGGACCCGCGCCACCCTCCGCCAACGAGTATTCCCAGTTCAGAGGCCGGTACCGCCGCAAACGGTCCGCACAGGACGATCATGTGATCCGCCGAGCCTAGTCGTCGTCTCGGTCGGGTCTGCCAACGAAGCCCCGCACGCCGTCAAAGGCTGCGGGACGCCCCGCTCGCCTTCGGCGGAGCTTCCTTCCCCCACAGCTCATTCACCGCGCTGAGAATCCAGACCAGCAAATCACTCCCAACCCAATAGATCTACGGGTCAGGCAGAGACGTACCGAAATTCGGATCCGGACCCGGTCGTACGGAGCCTCATGGCCGACAGTGACTTGTTCCCTTCACGGCGGGACACGAAGGCCCGAACGCTGGACAGTGCCGCAGCCGGCAGCAGTCCGGAAACCTCGGCAATGATCCGCTCCAGGCTGCTTCCCAGCATCGTGGCACTGTGGTTCAGGGCAGCGAGGGCAATCAGGCTGTCGCGCGGATCATCAAGCCTTCCGGTCGCCATGCCAATGGCAACGATCCCACGTTCGAGGCACCCCACCGAGGTCGTCCGCACACCGATCGACGCCATGCGCTCGGCATACGAATTGAGCACTCCCGCAGCGCGCGGGCCCACCTCGTCCAGCACTTCCTGCCTACCGGACGGCAACTCGCGCATGTACCCGACCACAACCGCCTCGACAACCTCGTCGAGCTTGTGCGGAAGCGCAACCCTCAAGTATCCGTTGAATTGCTTTCCGGTGAGCTGCGAAGGTTTCTGCATCACGCATCCCTCTGCTAAGGGCTGTCCCGTAATTGATCTTTCAGTGGTTCGGGGTAGGGCGCTCGGTCGTTGGTCGGACTCGGCTATGGGGCCTGAAGGATGTTGTGCAGCCGTGCGATGCCGAGCATGACGTGGTGAACGCCGTCGCCCTTGAGGCGGCAGTCACACAGGATCTTCCAGGTCTTCATCCGGGCGAAGACGTGCTCGACGCGGGCGCGGACCTGCTTGTGCTCGCTGTTGTGCTCGGTCTTCCATGCGGTGAGCTCGCCGCCCCGGGGTCGCCGGTGCGGCATGACCAGACCGGTGCCCGGGTAGCCGCCGTCGGCGATCGTGATGGTCTTGCCGACGGGCGCTGTGGCGCCCGACTCGACCCAGGCCTTGCAGTCGTTGCGGTTGCCTGGCAGGGGTCTGCCGACCGCGACAACCAGCCGGGTGTGGGCGTCGATGGCGACCTGGTGGTTGGTGGAGTACCGGTAGTTCTTCGACTGCTCGGCGACGGAGTGGTCGCGGGTGGGGACCAGGGGGCCGTCGACGATCAGCACGGTGTCCTTGCGGAACCGGCGGCGGGGCTTGAGCGCCAGCAGCGGGCCGATGTGGTTGATGATCCGGTCGGCCGCAGACTTGGACACGCCGAATAGCGGGACGAGCTGCCGCAGCGTCAGGTTGGTTCGCCAATAGGCCGCGACCAAGAGCACCCGGTCCTCCAGCGGCAGGCTCCACGGCCGGCCCGGCCGCGCCGCGTCGGCGCCCTCACGGCGCAGGATCGTCACCAGCTTGCGGAAGTCCCGCTGGCTCAGCCCGGTGAACGGGGCTATCCAGGACGGCTCCGATGCCGTGATCACACCAGCCATGGCGAGATCGTCTCATCTTGATCACCGTTGGGATCGCCAGCCGCTGGCTGGACGCAACTCGGTAGCCCGGGTGGCCTCGGAGTGGGAACCTCACGATCATGGCTACTGAAACCGAGGTGGGCGAGCTGCTGCACCAGCGGGGCTGGCGGACGGCGTTCACGGTCGCTGACAGGGTGGACGCGTGGGCCGCCCTGGTGAACGTCATCGAGCGCGGCTACGAGGACTTCATTTCCGAGTACACCAACGACCTCTACTGCCGAAACTGGATTCACGAGGCGTGGATCTTGCTTGACGATCACATCGTTCAGCTCTGGACTCCGCGGATCAAAGCCCTGGACGACCGATACAAGGCCGCGACCATCGATGACGACGGCCAAGCACTCGACCGGTTCCACGGACTGCCAGGCCCCGACTTGTGGTGGTGGCGTCGGCACCCCCGCCTCCTCACCGGAGAGCTCGGCCGCTCGCTTCGCTCGGCCGACGCCATCGGCACCGCCCCCGACACACCATGAGCTCAGCCCAAGTGGGGTTACGGGACAGCCCTTAGAAGCTATCCACGCCCGGCACAAAGTAATCGCCCTGCCAGCGATAGTCGCCTCGATCGCCTTCCCGCGACCCAGCAGCGGGGAGCAGGGCTGCGTCGGACACGGCGGTTCCCCTTCGCCGCGGTGGGGTCCGGTCCGGGCCGCCCGGACCCGGCCACCGTAGCGGGAACGCCACCGGAGCATGTCGTCGAAGCGGCAACCCGCCGGGCCCGACCGGGCCGGGGCTTCAGGCCCGGCGGATCGCCCCGGAGGAGAAGTGCTGCACCAGGACAGCGGCAAGGTGGATCGCGGCCTTCGCCTCGGCCTGCGTCTCCTTGCGAGTGGGCCGCTGCTTGCCGTGGCGGCTGGTCTGGCCGTCCCACAGCTGCTTCATCATCCGGCGCACCATCTCGACGCCCTCCTGCGGGTCGGCGCCCTCGATGTCGAAGACGAGCTTGTGCGCGATCTTCGGCATCTCGCCGAGCATCGTGCCGAGCGTCGCCCGGTCGCGCTTGGGGTCCAGGGTGGCGTGCGCGGCGGACTCCACCGCCTTGATCGCCTCGCTGTACGCCTTCACCGGGTCCGGGACGAGGGCGTACGCCCAGATGATCGCCTCGTTCAGGTGCTTCGAGGCCGACCCCCGCTCCGGCCGCTCCACGCTCTCAAGCGCGGACCGCAGGGTGCGCGCGACCGTCGGGTCGATCCGCGCGACCAGGGCCCGGCCGTCGGAGCGGACCGTGTAGCGCGAGCGCGCGTCGTCCAGCAGATGCTGCAGCGGCCTGCGGCTCAGCGGACGTCGACGGTGAACTGGCGCTTGGTCTGGTCCGGCCCGCCGGGGAAGGACCCACCGAGTTCGTCACGGTAGGGGACGTGCACGGTGATGGTGGTGCGGCCGGGGTTCTGGGCGCGGAAGGTGAAGTAGTAGTGGCCGCCCGTGCCGAGGTTCCCGGTCGCGCCGAAGCCGAGCAGGTCCGTGAGGCCGGCGTTGCCGACGTATTCGTCGCCGGCGGCGCGGGCGACGGCCGGGTCGGGATCGGGGGCGGCCATGGTCCAGTTGTCGCCCGCTCCCCGGTAGCCGAACACCTCGGTCGAGAAGAGCTCACCGGACTTGACCACCAGGTCGCCCGAGGTCTGCGTGAACACCGTGCCGTGGTCGAGCTTGCCGGTGGTCTTCCGGTGGACCGCCACCGCGCCGCCGGCGACCGCCAGGGCCAGCACCACGGTTGCCCCCAGCAGGATCCGACGCCACCGCCTGCTCATGAGGTTGCCTCACGGTGGGTGACTCGCAGCGCCAGGAGGGCGGCGACCGCATCGAGCCAGCGGGCAACCATCTCGTCGCCCTGCGGACCCTGAACGACCATGGAGGCCGCCTCCAGCCAGCCACGGGCCGCAGCGTCCGCCGGGCCGGGCAGCGGCTCGGGCAGCGCTGCCGCGAAGCGGGCGCCGCCGGCCCGAACGACCTCGCCCAGGAAGGTCAGGGCGCGCGGCATGACGCCGAGCCGGTCGACGGTGATCGCGGCGGCCACCGCGCCGTCGCCGAACAGTGTGGAGCGGTGCGGTCCCGGGTTCGGCAGGCCGAACCGCAGAAGGACCTCGACGTCCAGCTCCGCCAGCCGGCTGTCGCTCTGGGGGTGTGGGGTGTTCACCTGGGACCTCACTTGGGCAGCCGGATGCTCTCGACGTTGGGGAGGCTGGCGTCGGAGGCGCCGCCCATGTGGTTGTTGACGAAATCCGCCTCGCTGACCCAGACGGTGTAGCCCCAGGGGTTGTAGATCTCCAGCTGGTCGCCCCGGTGCCCGATGATCATCATCTGGTGGCCTCCGTCCCCGCGGACCGACACCGGGACCGGCTTGCCCTCGTCGATCACCCTCTCGATCTCGTTCAGCCTGGCGCTCGTCTCGGCTGTCGAGATCCACATTGCGGTACTCCGCACCGGTGTGCTTGCCGATCTCGTCGTCGGCGATGTCGTCGGACTCCCAGTCCCACATCCCGCCCTGGCCGAAGTGCCACCAGGCGCGGGTGTCGTAGACCCGCCTGGTCTCCTCGCCCCACCGCGCCTTCGCGGCGTCACCGTTGTCGTAGGCCGGGTCGCCGGGGCGGCCACCGGTGGTGAGCTGGAAGGCGAACAGCGGGTCGACCATCGCGCGGGCGGTCACCGTCGACGCCGCCACGCAGGTCGGGTACTGGCCCTGGCTCCAGTTGACACCCTGGTAGCCCGTCGGCGCCTTCTGGTCAGACGTCGCGTCGAGCTGCACCGGGGAGATCCGCTCGCCGAGCCAACCGGGGTCGTCGGCATGCTCGTGGATCAGGTCGTCGAACCTTTTGACCTCGTCGTAGCTGTGCCCGGCGGCCAACGCCTTCATCAGGTAGGCGCGTTCCTCCGGGGACTTGCAGCCGGCCAGCAGCTGGTCGAAGCGGACCCTGTCGGCCTCGCTCATCTTGTCCATGGCCTGGCCGGCACGGGTGACGTCGTTGGCCGTGAGGATGCTGTACACATGGTTGCCGTCGAGAGCGGCATCGACGAGGACCAGCTTGTCCGCGGCGCCCAGGCCCTTGTTCTTGAACCTGCCGGCCAGCGCCTTGCTCGCCAGCGCGTTCAGCTCGCGCAGGGCGGCCCGACCCGCGGTCTCGGCCTTCACCGCGGCATCGACGATCGACTTGATGCCCTCCTGCGCCCGCGCCTTGGCGGTGTGCATCTTGCCGTCGTCCCAGTGCAACGGGTCCGGCGCGCCCGAGACGGTGATCTCGTGCAGCAGCGCCAGCGCCTCGGTGAGCGGGTCGACCTCGGCAACGGCGCCACCACGGTGATGGACGCGGGTGCCGCAAGCGACCCGGACGCGGTCCAGCGGGCGCGGGACCGCGTCGAACAGCACCGCGCCGAACAGGAACACACCGCGGCCGTGCTGCGGGGCATCGAGGAGGCGTCGCAGGACTGAGTGCCCGCTGCGCCGCTCAGCCGGTACG
>NZ_JBHVIV010000168.1:0-6672 GCF_042799475.1 Kitasatospora sp. NPDC057692
CTGCCGCTCCGGCCGCCGACGCCACGCCGGTGCTGCTGCCCGCGCTGGGCGAGTCGGTCACCGAGGGCACCGTCACCCGCTGGCTGAAGGCCGAGGGCGACACCGTCGAGGTCGACGAGCCGCTGCTCGAGGTCTCCACCGACAAGGTCGACACCGAGATCCCGTCGCCGGTCGCCGGCACCCTGGTGAAGATCCTGGTCGGCGAGGACGAGACCGCCGAGGTCGGCGCCCAGCTCGCGCTGATCGGTGCCGCGGGTGCCGTCGCCGCGGCTCCGGCCGCCGCTCCGGCCGCCCCGGTCGCCGCCCCGGCCCCGGTCGCGGAGGCCCCCGCCGCCGCTCCGGCTCCGGTCGCCCCGGCCGCCCCGGCTCCGGTCGCCGCCCCGGCCCCGGCTGCTCCGGTTGCCGCCCCGGCTGCTCCGGCCCCGGTCGCCGCTCCGGCCGCCCCGGCCGCCCCGGCCGCCCCGGTGGCCGACGCCGGTGACGCCTACGTCACCCCGCTGGTGCGCAAGCTCGCCGCCGAGCACAACGTCGAGCTGTCCTCCGTCGCCGGCACCGGCGTCGGCGGCCGCATCCGCAAGCAGGACGTCCTGGCCGCCGCCGAGGCCGCCAAGGCCGCCCAGGCTCCGGCCCCCGTCGCCGCTGCCGCCCCGGCCGCCGCGCCGAAGGCCGCCGCCGCGCCGTCCGCCCTGCGCGGCCAGACGGTCAAGATGACCCGCATGCGCAAGGTCATCGGCGACAACATGCTGAAGGCCCTGCACGAGCAGGCGCAGCTCACCAGCGTGGTCGAGGTGGACGTCACCAAGATCATGTCGCTGCGCGCCAAGGCCAAGGACGGCTTCCTCGCCCGCGAGGGCGTCAAGCTGTCCCCGATGCCGTTCTTCGTCAAGGCCGCCGCCCAGGCGCTGAAGGCCCACGCGGTCATCAACGCCCGGATCAACGAGGCCGAGGGCACCGTCACCTACTTCGACACCGAGAACATCGGTATCGCGGTGGACGCGGAGAAGGGTCTGATGACCCCGGTCATCAAGGGCGCGGGCGACCTCAACATCGCCGGCATCTCCAAGAAGACCGCCGAGCTGGCCGGCAAGGTGCGCGGCAACAAGATCACCCCGGACGAGCTGTCCGGTGCGACCTTCACCATCAGCAACACCGGTTCGCGCGGTGCGCTGTTCGACACCGTCATCGTGCCGCCGAACCAGGTCGCGATCCTGGGCATCGGCGCCACGGTCAAGCGCCCGGTGGTCATCGAGGCCGACGGCGGCACCGCCATCGGCATCCGCGACATGACCTACCTGTCGCTCTCCTACGACCACCGCCTGGTGGACGGCGCCGACGCCGCCCGCTACCTGGTGGCCGTCAAGGAGATCCTGGAGGCCGGCGAGTTCGAGGTCGAGCTCGGCCTGTAGGGCTCCGGGGGTCCGCCTCCGGCACCAGCAGCACCGGAACCCCGCGCCGTCCCCGGACGGCGCGGGGTTCCGCGCGTCCGGGGACGGTCCTTCCCGGACGTGGCGACGGCTTGGCGCCGTTGCGGGTTTTTCGTGAGGTTCCGGGTGATTCACCCGTTCTTCGCATGCGCGCGTGCGGCCGAACAGGGATGCTGGAGCGGTGATGGACGAGACCGACTTCTGGCTGATCATCGACGAGACCCGGGAGGCCGCCGAGGGCGACCCGGACGAGCAGGCGGACCGCCTGGTGGAGCGGCTCGGCGAGCTGGCGCCGGACGATGTCATCGACTTCGCCCGGCTCTTCGAGGCCCGCTTCCAGCGCGCCTACCGCTACGACCTGTGGGGCGCGGCGTACCTGCTGCTGGGCGGCGCCTCCGAGGACTCCTTCGACTACTTCCGGTGCTGGCTGATCGGCCAGGGCCGGGACGTCTTCGAAGGAGGCCTGCAGGAGCCGGACGACCTGGCGGACCTGCTGCCCGGGTTCGACGAGGAGGAGGACGGCGAGGCCGAGGACCTCGGCTACGCCGCCGACGAGGCGTACGAGCAGCTGACCGGGCTGCCGCTGCCCGAGGTGGGCGGGCGGCAGCCCGCGCGGCCGTTCGGGTCCGGCTTCGACTTCGACGACCCGGACGTCATGGCGAAACGGTTCCCCAAGCTCTGGGAGCGGTACGGGGATTGAGGACGGCCGGCACCGTACGCGGCCGGAGGGCTCAGGTGGTCGAGCCGTCCGCCGCGCTGGTGTCCTGCTTGATGCCCTTGAGGATCTGGTCCAGGACCGAGGGATCGGGCGCGCCGGCCGCGTCGTCCACCCCGCCCTCGAAGGCCACGTAGCCGCCGCCCTTGGCCGGGACGGCCGCCATCAGGATGTAGCCCTTGCTGCCGTCCGCGGTCACGATGTGCCAGCGCACCGCGTACCCGGCGATGCCCGCGACCGTGGTGCTGGACGAGCCGGCGTCGGTGTGCGAGGCGATGTTGGTGAAGATCGCCGCCGCGTAGGTCGGCATCGCCGCCTCGGCCGCCGCGCGGGCGGTGCTGCCGGAGATGGTCTCCTTCTCGACCGAGAACTGGCCGCGGATGCAGTTGCCGCCGCCGGGGCAGGTGTACTGGCCGGTGCCGAGGAAGACCGTCGAGTGCGAACCGCTGGTGTTCGCCTCCCAGCCGTCGAAGACCGGCACGGTGATGGCGTGCTGCGGGTCCGCCACGGTGTCCTTGAGCACCGGGGCCGGGTGCGGCGGGGTGGTGGGCTGCGGCGAGGTCGGCTTGGCGGTGGCGGTCGGGGACGGGGTGGTGGCGGTCGGGCTCGGGGTGTCGGTGACGGTCACGGTGGTCACCGGCGGGCGGGCGGACGGGCCGTCGCCCCCGCTGTTGAGCGCGACGGCGGCGACCACGCCCACCACGGCCAGGACCGCGATCCCGATGCCGACGGCCGTACCGGTCTTCATCCGGTTCGGCCGGGAGGGCGGTGGGTAGGCGTCCGGCGGATAGCCGTAGGCGGGCGGGTTCTGCGCCGGGTAGCCGTAGCCCGGCTGCCCCTGCTGCGGCGCGCCGTAGCCGTAGGAGGGCGGCGGGGGCGCGGTGGACTGGCCGCTTGGGCTCTGCCAGGCGACCTGCGTCGGGGCGTCGGAAATCTGGCCGCCGCCCGCCTGGACGGGGCGCACGTCACTGGTCCAGGCCGTGCCGTCCCACCAGCGCTCATGACCGGCCGTGCCGTCCGCACCCGGAACCGGGTACCACCCGGGAGGCGTCGAGTTGCTCACGGCAAGACCGTACCCGTCCGGGTGACGCTCCAGACAGGCCGGGTCTGTCACGACTCTGCACCACCCGCAGACCGACTCTGACGGTACGTCAGCGATCGACCGGGCGGCACGGCCTCCGCACCCCGGTTCAGTCGCCCAGGGACCGGGCCATCCAGATGTCGTCGACATACGCACCATCGATCAGGAACTCCTCGGCGAGCGAGCCCTCGACCACGAAGCCGCAGCGCTCGTAGAGGGCGCGGGCCGGGGCGTTGTGGCCGAGGACCCGCAGGGTGATCCTGCGGGCGCCCTGGGCGCGGGCCGTCCGGCAGGCCTCCTCGACCAGCGCGGCGCCGATGCCCCGGCCGCGGACGGAGGCGTCGACGGCGAGGCCCTGGATCTGGCGCACGTGCCGGTTGCTGGGCAGCGGGGTCGGCGGGACGACCCGGACGTAGCCGACGATCCGGCCGTCGAGCAGGGCGAGGCGGAACTGGTCCGGGGTGTGGCGCTCGTCGAACACCCCCGCGTCCTCGGCGGGCCGCGGGCCGACGTCGGCCAGCGGGGTCCAGGTGCCGCGGTTGAGGACGGCGAGGTCCTTCTCGTCCTCGGCCAGGGCGGGACGGATGATCAGATGATCGGTTTCGTGCATGCGCGGCATGCTAACGGGACGCCGAGCGGACGTACACGGAATTAGACCGGGGCCGCCCGGAACCGGCGCTCCCGTGTCCGCGGGTGCCCGGCTGCGAGGATGGGCGCATGAGAATCGCGGTCACAGGATCCACGGGACTGATCGGCTCGGCGCTGGTCGACTCGCTGCTGGCGGACGGGCACCAGGTGGTGCGGTTGGTCCGGCACCGCTCGAAGACCGGGGCGCGGCCGGACGGCACCACCGCCATCGGCTGGAACCCGCTGCTGGGCCAGGTCGACCGGGCCGGGCTGGCCGGTGCGGACGCGGTGGTGCACCTCGCGGGCGCCGGGGTCGGCGACCGGCGCTGGAGCGACTCCTACAAGCGGGAGATCCGGGAGAGCCGGGTGCTCGGCACCGAGACCCTGGCCACCGCGCTGGCCGGGCTGGACGAGCCGCCGAAGGTCTTCGTCAGCGCCTCGGCCGTCGGCTACTACGGCCAGACCGGCGACCGGGTGATCGACGAGTCCGCACCCGCCGGGGACGACTTCCTGGCCGAGGTCTGCGTGGAGTGGGAGGCCGCCGCCGGGCCGGCCGAGCGGGCCGGGATCCGGGTGGTCCACCCGCGCACCGGGCTGGTGCTCTCCGCGGCCGGCGGCGCGGGAGGCCGGCTCTTCCCGCTGTTCCGGCTCGGCCTCGGCGGGCGGCTCGGCGACGGCCGGCAGTACTGGAGCTTCATCTCGCTCGCCGACGAGGTCGCCGCACTGCGCTTCCTGATCGACCGGGAGGAGGTCCGCGGACCGGTCAACCTGACCGCGCCGGAGCCGGTGACCAACGCCGAGCTGACGGCGGCGCTCGGGCGGGTGCTGCACCGGCCGACGCCGTTCCCGGTGCCGAAGGCCGTGCTGGACGCCGTCCTGGGCGAGTTGGCGATCGAGGTGGTCGGCAGCCACCGGGTGGTGCCGCGCCGGCTGCTGGACGCGGGGTTCCGGTTCGAGCACCCGGACGTCGACGCGGCGGCGCGGG
Source organism: Kitasatospora sp. NPDC057692 (assembly GCF_042799475.1). NCBI lineage: Bacteria > Bacillati > Actinomycetota > Actinomycetes > Kitasatosporales > Streptomycetaceae > Kitasatospora > Kitasatospora sp. NPDC057692. Next base: position 4,833 of record NZ_JBHVIV010000168.1, read on the forward strand.
CGGCGCTCTGAGGACGGCGCTCCGAGGGCGCGGCTCCCAGGGCGCGGCTCCCAGGGCGGGGCTCCGAGGGCGGCCCGTCGAGGACGGGGCCGGGCGCGGTCGCGTCCGGCCCCGCCGCGTAGGCGCGCTACGACGTTCACCCCGGCCGGCGGCATATGCCGGGGGGAGGGCGGGCGGAGACCGGGCAACCCCCGGAGGGGGTCCGGTAGGGGGCGCACTGGTGCACGCGGTGGGCGCGTTGCGCGCCCCCGGTGACCGTGCGCGCCCATGGCACCGGCATCGCGGCCGGATCGGCGCACTGTCCGTGACGGCACCCCGGTGGATGCGCGCGCTCCCCTTTCCGACCTCGGATCGAAGCCGATGCGCTTGTCTGACCCCCACACTGACTGGGCATCACACCGATCGGACCGTGTCCCAGCACCCCGCTGCCTGCGCCGGCCCGAAACATCCGGGACCAGGGAGGGAGCCACCCGTGCCCACGTACGACTTCACTCGCCGCACCCGCCGACAGTCCGACCCGGACGTCGTCGTGGTGGGAGCCGGCCTCGCGGGCCTCGCCGCCGCTCGCGTACTCACCGGCCACGGCCTCGCCGTTCAGGTTCTGGAGGCCGCGGACCTCGCCGGAGGCCGCGCCGCCGCCCATGAACTCGACGGCTTCCGACTCGACCACGGCAGCCATCTGCTCAACACCGCCTTCCCCGAGCCGCGCCGCGTGCTCGACCTCGACCGCCTCGACCTGCGTCCGCTCAGTCCGGGCGTCCTGGTGCACCACGGCGGGCGCCGGTACCGGGTCGGGGACCCCCAGCTGACCACCGCCCGGCAGGCCGCCGCCCGGGCACCGCTGGGCAACCCGCTCGACAAGGCGCGGCTCGGCGGCTGGCTCAACCGGCTCGCCGCCACCCCGCCCGCCCGGCTGGAGGCCCGGCCGGAGACCACCGCCGCCCGGGCCCTCGGTGAACGCGGGCTCGCCCCGCGGACCGTCGACGGGCTGCTGCGCCCGCTGCTCGGCGCCCTGCTCAGCGACCCCGCCCTCGGCACCAGCAGCCGGGTCGCCGACCTGGTGCTGCGCTGCTACGCGCGCGGCCGCCTCTGTCTGCCCGCCGGGGGGATCGCGGCCGTGCCGGCCCAGCTGGCCGCCGCCCTGCCTCCCGGCACCGTCCGCACCGGGGTGCGGGTCACCTCGATCGCGGCGGACGGCGTGGAGACCGCGGCACACGGGCGGATCGGCGCGCAGGCCGTGGTCGTCGCGACCGACCCCCGCTCCGCCGCCGACCTGCTGCCCGGCCTGCGGCTGCCCGACTTCCACCCCGTCACGACCTTCTACCACGCGGCCGACCGGGCCCCGCTGGCCGAGGCCGCCCTGCTGCTCGACGGCGACCGGCCGGGCGGGCGGCCGTCGCTCGTCTCGCACTCGCTGGTGCTCAGCGGGCTGCACCCCTCGTACGCCCCGCCCGGACAGGCGCTGATCGCCACCACCGTGCTCGGCCGCCGCGTCTTCGACGCCGGCGGTCCGGCCGCGCTGGAACCGGCCGTGCGCGCCCGGCTGGCGGAGCTGTACGGCACACCGACCGGCGGCTGGCAGTTCCTGAGCGTGCGGCACCTGCCGGACGCGGTGCCCGCCATGCCGCCGCCGCACAACACCCGGCGGCCGGTGCGGCTGCTGGCCGGACTCTACGTCTGCGGCGACCACCGGGACACCAGCAGCGTGCAGGGGGCGCTGGTCTCCGGCCGACGGGCGGCCGAGGCGGTGGTCCGCGACCTCGGGGTGCCCGCCACCGCCCGGGAGGCGGCGGCGGCCTGACGGCCTACGGGAACGGGGCTCGGCGGCCGTCAACCGGGC
>NZ_JBHVIV010000169.1:0-6630 GCF_042799475.1 Kitasatospora sp. NPDC057692
AATCGACCTGGCCCTGGGGCTGTGCGCGCTGCTGAGCGACGAACTCACCGCCCGGGCCATTCAGCTCCTCACCGAGTACGACCCCCAGCCGCCGTACGACAGCGGCTCCCTGGCCAAGGCGACGCCCGAGGTCGAGGCCCGGGCCCGGGAGCTCGCCGCCGGAGGCTGAGCCCGCTCGACCCCGGCGGACGCGCGGCGGCCCGGCTGGTGACCGGTCCCCCGTGGCCGCGGCCGACGCGGGGTTCGCCACCGGTGCCGGTGGCGAACCGCGCGTGTCCGGCCTGCCCGCTCGCCGAAGCCGGGACGGCGGCGCGACGACGGTCAGCGTTCGCGCAGCCGGGAGTCGGTCCGGGGGCGCAGCGCGGCCGCGAGGGCGGACGAGGCGATGGCGACGCCGAACGCGGTGGCGGCGATCGTCGACCAGGGCATGGCTACCGGAATGTCCTGGGGCCACAGCTGGCTTCCGGCGACGAGCCAGCCGCCGAGGACGCCGATGAGCATGGCCAGGCCGGTGATCACGGCCGCCTGGGTGGCCAGGATCCGCCGTTGGACCCCGCCGCGGAAGCCGATGACCCGGAGCAGCAGCATGCGGGGGCGGATCTCCTGGGCGGCACCGCCGACGGCCGTCATCGCGGACACCAGGGCGGTGGCGGCGCCGATGGTGAGGGTGATCGACCAGCGCGCGGGGACGGGCGGCTCGTAGCCCCGTTCGACGTGGAGGTCGGAGGTCGGGATGCCGAGCGGCTCCACGGCCCGGCCGAGTCGTTCCTCCAGGTCGGCCGGCGGGTCCTCGGGCAGGGAGGCCCGGTAGCCGGCGGTGAACGGCTCCAGTCCGGCGGCGCGGGCCGTCGCGCTGCTCAGCAGGGCCTTCGCCTGGGTGAGCGTGACCTTGTCCACCGGGTCTGCGGGGGCGGGGTCCACCGGAACGGGCGCGGGTGCCGCGCCGCCGGGTCCCGGTGGCACCATCAGCGACACCGGGGCGGCTCCGGTCGGGGCGGTCCGGTCGAGGAGGAGCAGCTTCGCCCCGCCCAGCGCCTGCCATTCGCGGGAGGTCGGGGCGCGGCCGGTGAGGTCCCGGAACTGCTCGGGGGTGTCGACCACTCGGATGCTGCCGGCGGGCGTACCGCCGATCACGAGCCGGGCGGACGGCACCGAGAGCCGGTTGCCCTCGGCCACGGGGCGGGCGCCGGCGGGGACGGCGGTACGGATCTCCTCCACCGGTGTGTCCCGGCCGACCACGTCGCGGACGGCGGCGAGCACCGCCTCGGACGGTTCCGTGTTGCGCAGTGGCAGTTCGACCTGGTTCACGTGGCGCGAACCGACGTGCGTGCGCCGGTCCTCCTCGGTCTGCGAGGCGACGAAGGAGGCCGTGCTGACGGCCAGGACCACGGCCAGGGCGCTGGAGGCGACGGCGGCGACCGGCCGGCGGCGTTCCCGGGACAGGTCCCGCAGGGCGAAGCGCCCGGCCAGCGGCAGCCGCGTGGCGAGGCGGCCCAGGACGTGCAGCAGGTCCGGCAGGGCGGTCAGCGCGGCCAGGACCACCAGGACCGCGCCGACGGGGCCGACCACGCCGGTGCCCTGGGTCGCCGAGAACAGGAGGAGCAGGACGCCCGCCGCACCAGAGACGGCCAGGACCGTGTGGCGGCGCGATCGTCGTTCGGGGCGCGGGGCGCGGGTGAGCCGCTCGCGCACCGACGCCGTCCGGGCGAGTCTGGTGGGCAGCCAGATGCCCGCGACACCGCTGGCCACCGCCCCGACGGCCAGCAGCGCCAGCGCGGCGAAGGGCAGGGAGAACGCTCCGAGGTCCCGCTCCACCGCGGAGCGGATCAGCGGCCGCAGCGCCTGGCCGAGGACGAGGCCGCCCAGGACGCCGGCGCCGGTGCCGATCGCCACGGCCGCGGCCCCGCCGCAGCGGGCCAGCCGCACCAGCCGGTCACCGCTGAAGCCGACGGCGGACAGCATCGCCAGCTGCCGGTTCAGCCGCCGCATCCGGAGGTTGAACGCGGCGGCGGCGCCGAACAGGACGAGTGCGAGCCCGGGGACGGCGAGCAGGCCCGGCTGGGCCTCCAGCAGGCTCTTGGCCGAGGAGACGGCCTCACGCGGGGTCACCTGCCAGTGCTGCCGCGCGGCCGCGGCTGTGATGCGGGCCTCGGTCGCGGTGTCGGCCCGCACCAGCCAGCTGGTGGACAGGCCGATCAGTCCGGTGTGCGTCCGGTCGTCCCAGCGGGCGAACAGCCCCGGGGCCCCGACGGCGAAGCGCGCCCGGTAGCCCGTCGGATCCTCCACCGTGCCGACGATCCGCGCGGGCCCCACGCCCTCGGGAGCCCAGGCGTAGCGGACGGTGTCGCCCGGGGCGAGGTGCCGCTCCTCCGCCAGGGCGCGGGAGAGCGCGATCTCGTCGGGCGCGCTCGGCAGCCGCCCCGAGACGGTGCGCGTCATGCCGGAGACCAGCGGGCTCGACCAGTCCGTCTCCCGATAGGGAAGCTGCTCCGTCCGGCCCGCGATGACCATCGGGAAGGACAGGGCCGACCGGATCGGCAGGACGGCGTCGGAGGGCTGGATGCCGGGCACCGCCGAGGCGAGGTCCGGCTGCTCCTTTCCCGCAGCGGCCGCGGTCACGGAGAGGTTGGCCTGGCCGAGCTGGGCCCGGGCCTTCTGCGGGCCCGACAGGTTGAGCACCCCGATGACCTGCATCGCCGCCGTCGACAGCAGCACGGGGACGGCGAACAGGGCGATCAGGGTGAATCGGCGCCAGCCCCGGCCGACGACCAGCCGCCAGGCGAGCCAGAGCGCGGCGTCGCGGTCCCGCCTCATCCGCGCGGTCCGGTGGTGCGCGATTCGAGGTCGCTCGCGCTCGCGCGCGCTCCTCCGACGGTGATGTCGACGATCCGGCCGTCCTGCATCCGGACGATCCGGTCGGCGTAGTCGGCGTTGGCCGGGTTGTGCGTGGAGACGATCGCCGTGACCCCGGAGTCGCACAGCTCGCGCAGCGTGCCCATGACCTGCGCACCCGTCGCCGAGTCCAGCGCCCCGGTCGGCTCGTCCGCGAGCAGCAGCCGGCGCTCGCCGACCACGGCGCGGGCGATGGCCGCGCGCTGCTGCTGCCCGCCGGAGACCTCGTCGGGGAAGCGCGGACCGAGGCCGGCGAGGCCGACCCGGGCGAGCGCCGCGTCGGCCCGCCGGCGGGCCTGCGCCCGGGCCACCCCGGACCCCTCCAGCGGCAGCGCGACGTTCTCCCGCAGGGTCAGCTCCGGGAGCAGGTTGAACTCCTGGAACACGAAGCCGATGGAGACCATCCGCAACCGGGCGAGCCGGGCCTCCGGCAGACCGGCGAGGTCCATCCCCAGGACCTCCAGCCGCCCCGCCGTCGACCGGTCGAGGCCGCCGATCAGGTTGAGCAGCGTGGTCTTCCCGGAACCGCTGGTGCCCATGACGACGACGAATTCCCCGTCGCCGATGTCGAGATCCACGCCGTTCACCGCGTGAACGTCCCCACTGCTCGTCGCGTATGTCCGGTGAACTCCGGAAAGACTGACGCTTGCCATTTCCTCTTCCTCGTCGCCCTACTGCAGAGCGGGCCGCCCCGAGAGGCGGCCCGCCGGGTGCGCTCGAAGGCCGTCGGTGCTCGGGCCTGGGGCCAGTGCCGGCCATACCCGGCGCCTACCGAGCGAGCACCCCCGGTACTTGCTCACGCAGGAGCCGCTCGCCCTGGAGGCGCTTCCACTCCGGCGTGCGGAACCACCCCCGCATCGGATGGCCGCCTCCGACGAGCGGCTACCCGAGGTCATGGCCACGGCCAGTCTCTCCTGGCCGGCTATCCGAACGATCCGTCCTCACGGACGGTGAAGCAGTCACAGCCGTCGTGCTCGAAGCGCACCCGCCCGTCGAACGCCGACTCCGCGCTGCTGCACACCCCGTAGTCGGCTCCGGATTCGCCTCTCAGGGCCACCCAGTAGCGACAGCCGCCGCACTGCTCGGAGTACCACTCGTCCCGGTAGGCAGCGCCCACTGCCGAACGGTTGCCCAGTGCGTACCATCGCGCGTGGCACTGATCGTTGTGTCCTCGATCATCGCCGGTCCACGGCCCTGCTGACGCCACGTCGCCCCCGCCTTCGAAAATCAGCCCGCTCACACGGTGATCATCCCATCGTTGACAGGGTGAAGGTTCGCTGATGCGGCGTTAGAGCGCGCGCAGCGCGCGTTCGCACTCCCGGCACCGCTGCTCGGCCAGGGTGGGCGGATACCAGGGCTCCCCCAGCCCCGGCCGGAAGTGCGCGTGCTCCAGGTCCCCGGTGTCCCGCCCGCACAGGGTGCGCGGCAGCGGGTCCTCCGGGACGTCCGGATCCGATCCGGCGGCGTGCACGGCCGCCACGGCGGGCTCGACCCCGTCCGGGCCGAGCAGCCGGCCGGGGTCCAGCTCGTAGAGCACGACGATCGAGGCCATGGCACGAGGATCGGTCGCCCGGGCCGCCGGGACACCCCGGGTGGGCTGTTCGTGGACGTCCGGCGGGTCCCGGCACCGGCGGCCCTGCCCAGGGGCACCGGCGGGCAAACCGGGACCAAGCGCACCATCGGACCGGGACCTCCGGACCGCGATCAGGTCCCGGTGGACCGATTCGCGGCCGCCCGGTGCGGGGGCAGTGTGGTGATCACGGCACAGCGGGCCGGGCCGGCGGGGTGTCCCCCGTTCGGGCCGGCCATGTTGCCGCCGCAGGCGCCGTTGGCGAGCGTGGGCGAGGTGTGCCGCGCGCGAACGGCCGATCCACCGATCGAAGGAGTGCACGTGTACTGGAGCAGCGGGAACTACGAGGCGTTCGCCAGGCCGCGCAAGCCCGAGCGGGCCGACCGGGCGAGCGCCTGGTTCGTCGGTTCGGGGCTGGCGTCGCTCGCGGGGGCGGCGTTCCTGGTACGCGATGCGCAGGTGCCCGGCGAGCGGATCACCATCCTGGAGCGGCTGCGGCTGCCGGGCGGCGCGCTGGACGGCATCAAGGAGCCGGAGAAGGGCTTCGTGGTGCGCGGCGGGCGCGAGCTGGAGGACCACATGGAGTGCCTGTGGGACCTCTTCCGCTCGGTGCCCTCGCTGGAGGTCGAGGGCGCCTCGGTGCTCGACGAGTTCTACTGGCTGAACAAGGACGACCCGAACTTCTCGCTCCAGCGGGTCACCGAGCAGCGGGGCCGGGACGCCCGCACCGACGGGCTGTTCGCGCTGAGCGACCGGGCGCAGAAGGACCTGGTGCGGATCTTCCTCGCCACCCGCGAGGAGCTGGAGGGCAAGCGGATCGACGAGGTGTTCGGCCGCGACTTCCTGGACAGCAACTTCTGGCTGTACTGGCGGACCATGTTCGCCTTCGAGGAGTGGCACGGCGCGCTGGAGATGAAGCTCTACCTGCACCGCTTCGTGCACCACGTCGGCGGGCTGCCGGACCTCTCCGCGCTGAAGTTCACCAAGTACAACCAGTACGAGTCGATGGTGCTGCCGCTGACCCGCTGGCTGATGGACCAGGGCGTGACCTTCCGCTTCGAGACCGAGGTCACCGACATCGACTTCGACCTGGCGCCCGGGCGCAAGCGGGCGACCCGGATCCACTGGACCGAGGCCGGCAGGCCCGGCGGCGTCGAACTCGGCGAGGACGACCTGGTGTTCACCACCATCGGCTCGCTCACCGAGAACTCCGACAACGGCGACCAGCACACCCCGGCCCGGCTGAACGAGGGCCCGGCGCCGGCCTGGGACCTGTGGCGGCGGATCGCCGCCAAGGACCCGGAGTTCGGCCGCCCCGAGGTGTTCTGCGGCAACATCGCGCAGAGCAAGTGGGAGTCGGCCACCGTCACCACTCTGGACCCGCGCATCCCCCGGTACATCCAGCAGGTCGCCAAGCGCGACCCGTTCAGCGGCGGCGTGGTCACCGGCGGCATCGTCACCGCCCGTGACTCCTCCTGGCTGCTGAGCTGGACGGTCAACCGCCAGCCGCACTTCAAGCAGCAGCCGGCCGACCAGGTCGTGGTCTGGCTGTACTCGCTCTTCGTCGACCGTCCGGGCGACTTCGTCCGCAAGCCGATGGCGGAGTGCACGGGCGAGGAGATCACCCAGGAGTGGCTGTACCACCTGGGCGTGCCCGAGGCGGAGATCCCCGAGCTGGCCGCCGGGGCCGCCCGCTGCGTGCCGGTGATGATGCCCTACGTGACCTCGTTCTTCCTGCCCCGCAAGGCCGGCGACCGGCCGCAGGTGGTGCCGGACGGGGCGGTGAACTTCGCCTTCATCGGCCAGTTCGCGGAGACCGGGCGGGACTGCATCTTCACGACCGAGTACTCGGTGCGCACCGGCATGGAGGCGGCCTACCGGCTGCTGGACGTCGAGCGCGGGGTGCCCGAGGTGTTCAACTCGACCTATGACGTGCGCAAGCTGCTCGCCGCGACCAGCCGGCTGCGCGACGGGGCCGAACTGAACCTTCCCGGGCCGGAGTTCCTGCGCAAGCGGCTGCTGCACCGGGTGGAGGCGACCGAGGTCGGCGCGCTGCTGGAGGAGTTCGGGCTGATCGACGAGGGGCGGTAGCCGCAGGCACGGCACGGGCCCGGTGGGTCCGCGGACCCACCGGGCCCGTGCCGTGGACGGGTGCTCTGTAGTAGTGG
>NZ_JBHVIV010000170.1:0-6486 GCF_042799475.1 Kitasatospora sp. NPDC057692
ACGGCCGCGGCGTGGACACCGTCCTCGGCCCCGAGATGCGCTCCACCGGCGAGGTCATGGGCCTGGACCGCGTCTTCGGCACCGCCTACGCCAAGACCCAGGCCGCGGCCCAGCTTCCGCTGCCCACCAAGGGCCGGGCCGTGCTGTCCGTGGCCGACCGCGACAAGCGGGACGCCGTCCTGCCGGCGCTGGCCCTCGCCGGGCTCGGCTTCGAGCTGCTGGCCACCGCCGGCACCGCGGAGGTGCTGCGGCGGGCCGGTGCGCCGGTCACCGTGGTGCGCAAGCCCAGCGAGGGCGAGGGCCCGAACGGCGAGAGGACCGTCGACCGGCTGATCCACGACGGCGAGGTCGACCTGGTCGTCATCACCGGCCGGGGCGCGGCCGGTCCGGCGGGCCGGAGCGGGGACGGCCACGAGATCCGCGCCGCCGCCGTCGCCCGCGCCGTGCCCTGCCTGACCACCGTCCAGGCCATGGGCGCCGCCGTCCAGGGCATCGAGGCCCTCCAGTCCTCGACCGGACCGACGGTGACGCCGCTTCAGGAGCTGAGGGCCCGGTACGACCGGTCGGCGTAGACCAGCGGGTCACCGCCGTCCGCGAGCCGGACGGCGGTGACCTCGCCGACCAGGATCAGGTGGTCGCCGGCCGGGTGGCGGGCGTCGACCACGCAGTCGAGCTGGCAGAGGGCGCCCGCGACGGCCGGCAGGTCCCGGGGCGTCAGCTCGGTGTCCGCCGGGTGGAACTTCTCGGCCCCGCTGGTGGCGAACCGGGTGGCCACGGCGGACTGCTCGCGGCGCAGCACGCTCACCGCGAACTCCTCGCAGCCGGCGAGCGCCTTGTAGGCCCCGGCCGTCTCGGCCACGCAGACCAGCACCAGGGCCGGTTCCAGCGACACCGAGCAGAACGAGGTCGCGGTGAGCCCCTGCGGGGTGCCGTCGCTCCCCCGGGCGGTCACCACCACCACGCCCGCGGCGGTGCGGGCCATCGCCGAGCGCAGGTCGTCGCGGGTGACCGCGCGCCCGTTCACGGCAGCACCACCGTCTGGGCCGCGTAGTTGAGGCCCGCTCCGAAGCCGACCAGCAGCGCGGTGTCCCCGCTCGCCGCCTCGCCCCCGGTGAGCAGGGTCTCCAGGGCGAGCGGGATCGACGCGGCGGAGGTGTTGCCGGTCTCGACGACGTCGCGGGCGACGGCGGTGGCGGACGTCAGGCCGAGGCGTTCCACCATCAGCTCGGTCATCCGGAGGTTGGCCTGGTGCGGGACGAAGGCGCCGAGGTCCGCCACGGACTGGCCGGCGGCCTCCAGCGCGGCCAGCGCGGCGGGGGCCACCTCCTCCATCGCCCAGCGGAACACCCGCCGTCCGTCCATCCGCATCCAGGGCCGCTCCTCGCCGGCCCACGGCGCCGTCATCCGCAGGGCCTCGGCGTAGGCGCCGTCGGAACGGCGGACCACCGGGCCGATCCCGGGCCGGTCGGCGGGGCCGACCAGCACGGCTCCGGCGCCGTCGGCGAAGAGCAGGGCGCTGGTGCGGTCGGTCGGCTCGACGATGTCGGTCATCCGCTCGGCCCCGATCACCAGCACCCGGCGGGCTCCCCCGGTGCGGACCGTGTCGGAGGCGACGGCGAGGGCGTGGCAGAAGCCCGCGCAGGCGGCCGACAGGTCGAAGGCGGCGGCGCGGTCGGCACCCAGCCGGTGCGCCACCACGGCGGCCAGCGCGGGCGTCTGGACCAGATGGGACATGCTGGCGACCAGGACGAGGTCGACGTCGTCGGCGCGCACCCCGGAGCGCTCCAGGGCCCGCCCGGCGGCCTCGGCAGCCATCATCGGCAGGGTCTCGTCCGGCCCGGCGAAGCCGCGCCGGCGGATGCCGCTGCGGGTCTCGATCCACTCCGGGGTGGAGTCGATGCTCCGGCACAGCTCGGCATTGTCGACGCGTCGGCGGGGCCGGTAACCGCCGACTCCGAGTATTTCGCTGTGTCCGGTGCCGGCGACGCGTATTGGCCGTTTCCGCGTGTACCCCACTTCGGTTCTCCATTTCGCCGTCCACTACCGGGCGAGGCGATCCTCACAATCGCCGCTGGAAAAGCCCTTGAGCCTCGCTGGGCAGCCGTACAATTCAAGGACGCGGGGCCCGGCCGACGGGCGGACGCGAACGGGGAAGGGGGACTCGGTGATACGACTGCTCATCGCCGAAGATGTGAGGATGGTGCGCGGTGCACTGGTGGCGCTGCTCGAACTGGAGCCGGACGTCACGGTGGTCGCGGAGGTCGGCAGCGGCGAGGAGGTGGTGCCGGCGGCCCTGGAGTCCCGACCGGACCTGGCGGTCCTGGACATCAACCTGCCGGGCCTGGACGGCCTGGACGCCGCCGAGCGGCTCTGGGCCCGGGTGCCCGGCTGCCGGGTCCTGCTGCTGACCAGCCTGAGCCACCCCACCGTGCTGCGGCGGGCACTCTCGCTGCCGATCGCCGGGGTGCTGCTGAAGGACGCCCCGCCGAGCGAACTGGTGTCCGCGGTGCGCCGGGTGATGGCCGGTGAGCGGGTGGTCGACCCGCAGCTCGCGCTGAGCTTCTCGCTGCCGACGGACGGCCTGCTCACACCGCGCGAGGTCGAGGTGCTGCGGCTGGCCGCCGAGGGCGACGACGTGCGGCAGATCGCCCAGCAGCTGCACCTGTCGGTCGGGACGGTGCGCAACTACCTGACGGCGATCGTGCAGAAGCTCGACGCCCGGAACCGGATCGACGCCGTCCGCATCGCCCGGGAGGCGGGCATGATCTGACGGCCGCGGACGGTCCGGGCATGAGAAATTCACGGTCCGCGCGTGAGATCATCACTAGGCCCTCCGGAACTCCTCATGCAATACTCCAGGAAACAGACATTTCCATGGAGGCACACGTATGGACATCAGTGTTCTGGGGCCGCTGGAAATACGAATCGACGGAAACTTCATCGTTCCGAGTGCCGGAAAGCCGCGACAATTGCTCGCACTGCTCGCACTGCGGGCGGGCCGAATAGTCCAGGTTCCCACGCTGATGGAGGAGGCCTGGGGGGCGCGGATACCGCGCAGCGCCCAGACGACGCTGCAGACCTACGTCCTGCAACTGCGCCGCCGGATCGCGGCCGCACTGCCGGCCGGCGCCCCGCAGACGGCCAAGGAGGTGCTGGCGACCCGGCTCGGCGGCTACCAACTGACCGGCGCGGTGCACGAATCCGACCTGCGGACCTTCCAGCGGCTGACCGCCGAGGGCAGCGCGGCCCTGGACGCCGGGGACGCCCGCCGGGCCTCCGACGCCCTGGGCCGCGCGCTGCGGCTGTGGCGCGGCCCGGCGCTGGCCGACGTCCCGGTGGGACCGGTGCTGGAGACCGAGGTGCTGGGCATGGACGAGGCCCGCACCCGGACCGTCGAGCTGCGGGTGGAGGCGGACCTGCAACTCGGCCGGCACGCCGAAATCCTCGGCGAACTGCGGATGCTGACGGCCCGGCATCCTCTGCACGAGAACTTCTCCGCCCAGTTGATGATCGCCTACTACCGCTCCGGCCACACCTGGCGGGCCCTGGAGACGTACCAGCGGCTGCGCGGCGCGCTGGTCGGCGAGCTGGGGGTGGAGCCCTCCCGCCGGGTGCAGCGGCTGCACCAGCTGGTCCTCGGCGGCTCGTCCGGACCCCTGCGGTCCGACCTTCCCGAACTGCCCGAATTCGCCCTGGAGGTGTCGCGGTGACCACCCGTCCGAGGACCTACCGCAGCGCGGCCGTGATCGGCACCGGCACGATCGCGCTCGGCTGGATCGCCCTGTTCGCCGCCCGGGGGCTGGAGGTGCGGATCAGCAGCACCCGCGCCGACGCCCGCGAGCACGTGACGGCGGCGCTGCCGCTGTACGCGGCCTCGCTGCCCGACGGACCGGCCGATCCGGAGGAGCTGGCGGCCCGGCTGGTGTTCGCCCCCGACCTGGCGAGCGCGGTCGCGGGCGCCGACGTGGTGCAGGAGAACGCCCTGGAGGACCTGCCGCTCAAGCAGCGGCTGTTCGCCGAGGCGGCCGCGGCCGCGCCGGAGGCCCTGCTGCTCTCCTCCACCTCGACCCTGCTGCCGGACGACCTGGGGGCCGGGCTGGACACCCCCGGCCGGGTGGTGGTCGGCCATCCGTTCAACCCGCCGCACATCGTGCCGCTGGTCGAGGTGGTGGCCGGCCGGGACGCCGCGCCGGAGACCGTGGAGGCGGCGGTGGACTTCTACCGGTGGCTGGGCAAGACACCGGTGGTGCTGCGCCGCGCGGTGCCCGGCTTCGTGGCCAACCGGCTCCAGTCGGCGCTGCTGCGGGAGAGCATCCACCTGGTGCGCGAGGGCGTGGTCACGGTGGACGAGCTGGACGAGGTGGTGACCGCCTCGATCGGGTCCCGGTGGGCGGTGGTGGGGCCGTTCCACGCCTTCCACCTGGGCGGCGGGCCGGGCGGGCTGCGGCACTGGCTGGAGCACCTGGGCAGCGGCCTCGAACGGAGCTGGGCGCTGCTCGGCTCGCCGCCGGTGGACCGGGAGACGATCGACACCCTGCTGGCGCAGGCCGACGCCTCGTTCGGGGCGGTGCCGTACGAGGAGTTGGCCGCCCGGCGCGACCGGGGGCAGAACGCGGTGATCGCGGCGGCGGCGCGGGCCCGGACGCCGTGACGCCGGCCGGCGGCCCACGACGACGGGGAGGGGGCCCGGCCGCGGTGGCCGGGCCCCCTCCCCGTCCGGGGTGGCGGGCCGCTCAGAAGGACGCGTGGTCCTGGGTCACCCGGCGCTCCAGGGTCCGCAGCTCACCGCCCTCGCGGACCAGGACGTCGCGCACGACACAGGCGGGCGCCACGACCGGCTGGAACTGTCCGGGCCGGGTGGTCAGCACCAGGGCGTAGAACTCGGTGTGCACGCTGCCGTCGGGCTGCTCGCGCACGTCGAGCATGTTGAACCAGTGCCGGCGCTGCACCGGGTCCTCGGCGAACCGCCGCTCGTTGTAGGAGCGGACCTCGGCGGCGATCGCCTCCCGGCCGCGGACGGCGGGCGCGTCCGGCGAGTGGTCGAACACGCCGTCCGCGGCGAAGGTCGCCGCGAACGGCTCGGCGCGCACGGCGTCCAGGTGCTGCATCTGGCGGGCGTAGAACAGCTGCACCTCCGCGTAGAGCCCGGTCAGCGCCGGGTTGGCCACGGGGGCGGCGGGGGTGGTGGTCGTGGTGCTCGGCACCGGCTTCCTCCTCGGTCGGAACGGCCTCGCGGACGGTCCCGGCCACCCTCGCCGGGCGGGCTCAACCCGTCCTGGAGCCGGTCTGGAGGAACTCCGCCGCGTGGTCCTCGACCCAGCCGCGGAACGTCCGGGCCGGCCGGCCGGTGATCTCCTCCACGGTGGCGACCAGCGGCGGCGGCACCCGGCGCAGGTACTCCTCGACGCCGAGCAGCGCCCGGGCGTAGGCCTCCGGCAGCCGCTCGCCGACCAGCCGCACCCAGGCCTCGGCGCTCAGCCGGCGCACGGTCAGCGGACGGCCGGTCACCTCGGCCAGGATCCGCACCCGTTCCGGGGTGTCCAGCGCCTGCGGCCCGGAGAGCACCAGCGGCCCCGGTCCGGCGGCGGCGCCGAGCAGGACGGCGGCGGCCACCTCGGCGATGTCCCGGGGGTCGATCACCGGCAGGGCGAGGTCCGGGTGGACGGCGCCGATCACGCCCGCCCCGCGCACGGCGGGGATCCACTGCCGGGCGAGCGAGGCGAACGGCCCCGGCCGCAGCACGGTGAGCGGCCGGCCGGTGGCCGCCAGGGCGGCCTCACCCTGCCGGTGCTTGCGGAACAGCGGGTTGTCCGCGGCTGGGTCGGCGGGCGCGGCCGGGGCGGCGGCGGAGAGCAGCACCAGGTGCTCGGGACCGCGGCCGGCCGCCTCGCGCAGCGCCTCGGCGACGGCGGCGCCGGCGTCGTCGGCCAGCAGCACGAAGGCCCGCTCGACGCCGTCGAGCGCGGCGCGCACGGCCGTCGGGTCGGTCAGGTCACCCGGTGCGAGGTGGACCCCGGCGGGCAGCAGGGCGGCGGCCCGGGCCGGGTCGCGGACCAGGGCGCGCACCTCCGCGCCGTCCTTCAGCAGTCGGCGGGCCAGGTGGCTCCCGACCGCCCCGGTGGCTCCGGTGACCAGCACTTTCGTCGGCATGCCGCCTCCCGCGGGTCCGTGCGGGCGGCGCGGTGCCGCCCGCCGACCAGCGAAGCGGGGGCGGCTCGAAGAACACTCCAGCGAGGCTCGGCCGGGGCGGTGGACGCAGGTCGCCCCCGGGGGCGGGCGCGGGACGGCCTCGGGGGCGGGTCAGTCGCGGGGGCGGGAGGCGCCGTTCTCGTAGGCCTCGATGGTGCGGACGAACAGGGCGCGCTCCTCGGGCGCGAGCGGTTCGAAGGCACGGCGCCAGGCGGCCGCGCCGTTGGCCAGCCAGCCCTCGATCGCCGCCCTGGTCTCCGGCTCCCCGGTGATGGCGACGATGGTGCGCCGCCGGTC
>NZ_JBHVIV010000171.1:0-6358 GCF_042799475.1 Kitasatospora sp. NPDC057692
CGGCATTACTTTTTGTGTTGTTGTGGGGGGGGCTGTTTTTTTTTAATACCCCCCGGGGCATTTTGGTTGGGGCGTTGCCGGAACGGTGTGGGGGCGCCCGGTTTGGCCGGGCCCCCCACAACCGGGACAAGGGGGTGTGCGGTGTATCCGCTCGGGCTTGGTGCGGCGTCGTGGTGGTGGATCGCGATCCTGGTGACCGCAGGCTTCTGGGTTCTCCTGGTGCCGGGAATGCCCACCCGCACACACCGGATCACCGCCGCTTTGACGCCGCTCGCGATGGTGCTCTTCGGGGTCGGCAGCTACTACGCGAAGCACATGGAGGCGGCCACGGTGCTCGCCATGTACTCGTTCGCGGTGGCGTGCTTCCCGGTGGGGGTGATCGGCCACCGCAGGGAGCTGGCGCGGCGGTTGCTGGAGGCGAAGGAGAAGGGCGAGTCGGAGGACGAGGCGGCCCCGCCCGCGATGCTCGCGCAACTCCTCGCGTCGATCGTCGTGTTCGGCGCCCTGGCGATGTGGGTCACCCGATAGCCCGGTTCGTCCACGGTTCACCTGTTCGCGGCGACCCGTTTCCCGGACATGTGCACCGTGTGCGAACACCATGGAATTCCGGATGACTCCGAAGTGGGAAGCGATCTTCCGGAAGCCGACCGGCACGTGATAGCAATGGTGCCGGTCGAGTCCGGAGGCACCGTTCGGCCGGGTTGCCGGTACGTGTACAAACTGGACATCTCCGCTGCGCATCAGCAGCAATCAACGATCAACTAGGGGGCTTTACTCATGCGTTCCATCACCAGGATGGTCATTGTCGGCGCGGTCGCCGGCGCGGTTGCGGTGTCCGGCGTCGTGGGCGCCGTCGCGGCCGACGACACCGCAGCCGCGGCCGGCGCCGCCGCCGTCGCTCCGAAGGCGCTGACCGACGACGACACCCCGCCGCCGGCCGTGGAGGACTTCGTCTACCCGAACGCGGACCAGATCTTCGCGGACCGCGGCATCCGGCTGAAGAGCGGCGACGGCCACATCGTCCTCGACACCTGCGCTCCGGGCATGCTGGAGGTCGACGCCCGGAACCTGGCGGAGATCGACAAGGTGGGCGGCGGCCGCTTCTGCTTCAAGACCACCGGCACGACCGGTCGGCTCACCCTGGAGCTGCCGTCGACCTACGCCGTCTCCACCAACGCCGAGTACTCGGTCCACCTGGTCATGGTGACCGGCACCGAGACCAAGATCCACGACCTGAAGCCGGGCAGCTGGAACAAGGTCGGCGAGCTCACCGACCCGCAGCAGCGCCCGTTCACCCTGCTGGAGCTCACCACCTCGAAGTGAGGCTCCGATCAGGCGGCGTGACGCACGTCTGATCCTCCGTCTCCGGCCCCGTCGCGTGAGTGGCGGGGCCGGAGGCGTCCGAGCGGCCCGCACCTCCCGGGGAGCCCCGGGCCCACCGCTCCGGCAGCAGCCTCCCCCTCCCGCCTCGCCGGCCCGACGGGTACGCGAGCGCCGCCCTCGTAGGCTGGAGCCCGGTGGAATCCTTCGGCGAGAGGCGGGCGGCATGGCGGGCGGCACGGGCACGGGCGGTACGGCTGACGAGCGGGCGGAGCTCGGGGTGATCGGGGGGTCCGGGCTGTACGCGCTGCTGGACGACGTCGCCGAGGTGGCGGTGGAGACGCCGTACGGGCCGCCGAGCGACTCGGTGTTCGTCGGGGAGGTGGGCGGCCGCAGGGTGGCGTTCCTGCCTCGGCACGGCCGGGGGCACGGGATCCCGCCGCACCGGATCAACTACCGGGCGAACCTCTGGGCGCTGCACGCGCTCGGGGTGCGGCAGGTGCTCGGGCCGTGCGCGGTGGGCGGCCTGCGGCCGGAGTACGGCCCGGGGACGCTGCTCGTGCCGGACCAGTTCGTGGACCGCACCGCCGCCCGGGCACAGACCTTCTACGACGGCGTGCCGCTCCCGGACGGCTCGGTGCCGGGGGTGGTGCACGCGCCGATGGCGGACCCGTACTGCCCGGCGGGGCGGGCCGCGGTGCTGGACGCGGCCCGCGGAGCCGCCTGGGAGCCGGTGGACGGCGGCACCCTGGTGGTGATCGAGGGCCCGCGCTTCTCGACCCGCGCCGAGTCGCGCTGGTTCTCCGCGAACGGCTGGTCGACGGTCGGCATGACGGGCCACCCGGAGGCCGTGCTGGCCCGCGAACTCGGCCTCTGCTACACCTCGTTGAACCTGGTCACCGACCTGGACGCGGGTGTGGAGAGCGGTGCGGGCGTCACCCACGCCGAGGTCCTGGAGGTGTTCGGCCGCAACGTCGACCGGCTGCGCACCGTGCTGTTCAAGGCGCTGGAGGCGCTGCCCGCCACCCGCAGCTGCCCGTGCCGGCACGCCCTCGACGGTTTCACCCCCGGCCTGCCCGGCGTCCCGGGGGAGTAGCGGCGCCCGGTCCTCAGCCGTCGAGCAGCGCGCGCAGCCACCGCTCCTCGCGCTGCTCGATGTACCCGGTGTTGGCCAGCCAGGTGTCCCCGTGGCCCTCCCGCCACAGCCGGGTCCACGGCTGGACGCCCAGGCCCGCCTGCTCGCGCAGGAAGTCGTGCATGGCCCGGGTACGCCGCCCCAGCACCGGGACCAGCCGCCGCCGCTCGTCCTCGTCCAGCCCGTAGGCGTCGACGAAGGCGCGCAGCCGCTCGGCCGCGTCGGCGCGGCGGAAGGCGGGGTCGGCGGCCAGCGGGAGGAACCCGTGCGCGGCGTAGGCGAGGTCCCAGAGCCGGGAGCCGGGCGCGGCCGTGTCCCAGTCGATGAACGCCCACCGGTCGGACCCCTCGTCGACGACCAGGTTCCACGGCGCGAGGTCCTGGTGGGCGATGATCTCGCCGGCCGCGGGGGAGTCGTCCCGCATCAGCACCTGCCACCGCGCGTCGGGCGGCGGCGTGAAGTCCGCCACGGCGTCGTGGAACTCGCGGATCAGCCGGGCCACCCGGGCCAGCCGGGCGACGGGGTCCAGCAGGGCGAACCGGTCCGGCCACACCACCCGCCCCGGGACGAAGCCGAGCACCTCGCGCCCCTGCCCGTCGATGCCCAGCGGGCGCGGCGCGGCCCGGAAGCCGACCCCGTGCAGGTGCGCCAGCAGCGCGTGCACGGCGGGCGTCCACGGCCCGGCGGTGCGCCGCACGGTGTCCCCGACCCGGACGACGTCCGCGGTGGCGTTCCCTCCGCTCAGCCGCTCCTCGCGGTCGTCCGACCTCATGCCGCCGCCTCTCGTTCGCCCACGCGCGGACCGTACCCTGACGGCCCGTCCGGCGGCATCCGGATTTCGCCCCGGCCCGGTCGTCCGATGTGAAGGAATGCTGTCGACCCCGCCAGGATTCTGTCAGCATTTCCTCATGGAGATCCGCCGCGTCACCCGCGCCGAGGACGTCCAGGCCGCCGGGCACCTCTTCGACTCGCCGCCGCTCCCCGAGGCCACCGCCCGCTTCCTCGCGGACGACCGCCACCACCTCCTCGTCGCGTACGTCGACGACGCCCCGGCCGCGATGGTCACCGGGGTGGAGACCACCCAGCCGGACCGGGGCACCCGGATGCTGCTCCACGAGCTGGGTGTGGACGCGCGGTTCATCGGTCGCGGGATCGGCCCGGCCCTGACCGCGGCGCTCGCGGACCTCGCACGCGACCTGGGCTGCTACGGCATGTGGGTGCTCGCCGACCGGGACAACCCGGCGGCCCGCTCGGTGTACCGCTGCGCGGGCGGCGTCGCGCGGCAGGGACCGCAGGAGGTGCTCGACTGGTCCTTCGAGGACAGCGCCCCCTTCTGAGCCCCCCGGAAAACCCGGTGGCGGCCCGGCCTGCCACGAACGACCATGGCCCGTATGAGCGAACAACCCGCGCGATGGACCCAGGCGACCGTCTACCCCGACATGTGGATGGACCCGGACGACGACCCGCGCGACAACGAGGGCCCCGGCCCGGACGGCGAACTGGCCACCCTGCGGTCGGCGATCACCAACTACCGCCTCACCCTGCACCTGAAGTGCCAGGGCCTGGACGCCGAGCAGCTGGCCCGCCGCTCTGTTCCGCCGTCGACGATGTCGCTGCTCGGCCTGGTCCGCCACCTCGCCGAGGTGGAGCGCGACTGGCACAACTGGGTCACCGACGGCGAGCCGCGGCCCAAGCTCTACGGCCCGCGCGACGCCGACTTCGACGGCGCCGTCGCCGACCAGGCCGTGGTGGACGCCGCGTTCGCCGACCTGGCGCGCGAGCAGGCGGACCTGGACGCCACCCTGGCCCGGTATTCCGACGACCTCGGCGAGCGCCCGGGCCGCGAGAAGCTCTCCGTCCGCGAGGTGATGCTGCACATCGTCGACGAGTACGCGCGCCACTGCGGCCACGCCGACCTGCTCCGCGAGTGCGTCGACGGACGCGTCGGTCAATAGGCGCAGGGCCGCCGCGCGTTGCGGCGGCGCCGTCCCCGCACACCGCCGGGGCCGCGTCCCGGCATCGGACACGGCCCCGGCTCCCTGTCGGTGACGGAACGTCAGCGCACCGGCTGCGGCGCGGTCCGGGCCACACGGGCCCGGCCGGCCGCCGGGGCGGGCGAGGCCGCAGCGCCGAGCGCGGTGCCGCGGGTCTCCTCCGCCCAGAGCACCGAGACCAGCAGGCCGCCCGCGGTGACGGCGGCGGCGATCAGCATGGTCGGACCGGTGCCGAGGCCGGTCAGCGACAGCGGCAGCAGGTAGGTGCCGACGGCGGCGCCGATCCGGCTGACCGAGGTGGCCACGCCGACGGCGGTGGCCCGGACCTCGGTGGGGAACAGCTCGTTGGGGTAGGTCCAGTCGAGCACGTTCGGCCCGCCGCACAGGAAGGCGTACGCGCAGAGCGCGACGACCACGACGGCGGCCGGGGCGTCCGGCCAGAGGCCCAGGACGGCGAGCGGGACGATCATCAGCGCGAAGGAGCGGATGATCACCGGCCGGCGGCCCCAGGTGTCGATCAGCCGCAGCGCGGGATAGCAGCCGAGCAGGAAGACCAGGCTGATCAGGCCGGTGCCGAGGGTCTCCAGGACGGTGCCGCCCGGCATGCCGAAGGCCTCCAGGAGCTGCGGCCCGAAGGTGAGCATCGCGAACAGCGGGCCGACCTGGCAGAGGAAGAAGAGCCCGCAGAAGAGCGTCCGCCGCCGGTAGGGCGGGGTCATCAGCAGCCGCAGACCGGTCGGGGCGCCGGGGGCGGTGCGGTCGGGCATCAGCTCCCGGCCGTCGACCTTGACCCCGAGGTGGCGCTCGACCAGCCGGACGGCCTCGCCGACCCGGCCGTTGGCGGCCAGCCAGCGCGGCGACTCGGGCGAGCCGCGGCGGATCACCAGGAACACCACGCACAGCACGGCGGAGCTGCCGAGCATCCAGCGCCAGCTGCCCGGCCCGCCGATCCGCAGGAAGAGGTAGCCGGTCAGGTAGGCGAGCACGGCGCCGGCGTACCAGGCGACGATCTGCTGACCGAGCAGCCGCCCGCGGTGCTTGGCGGGCAGCCACTCGGCGAGCAGGGACGTCGCGATGGGGTAGTCGGCGGCCACCGCCATGCCGAGGACGAAGCGCAGCAGGGCGATCGCCCAGACCGCGTCGACCCAGAAGGACAGCACCGAGCAGACGATCATCACGAGCAGGTCGGCGGTGTACATCACCTCCCGCCCGATCTTGTCGGTCAGCACGCCGAAGAGCGCGCCGCCGACGAACATGCCGACCAGCGCGGCGGCGCCGATCAGGCTGACGTCGGCGGTGGAGAGGCCCAGCTCGGGACGCATTCCGATGAGGGCGACGCCCACGATGCTCAGGATGTACCCGTCGAGCAGCGGGCCACCGGAGCAGGCGAGGGCGAGCCTGCGGTGGAAGGCGGTATACGGGGCGTTGTCGATGGTGCGGGACATGCGTTCGGGTCCTCCGGAGCGCACCGCGTGCTGTCGCACCCGTGCGCCGCGTAGACGATCGTGGCCGGGCCGCCGCTCGCGGCGGCCCGCTCGCCCGGAGTCCACCGGGCGACCGTCCACAGTTGCCCGGGTCGGAAGGGTGTCCCCCGGGGCCGAAGGTCAACGGAAAACAAGGCGAAGGTCCCGAATCGGACAGGCCCTCGGCCCGTGCGAAGCGGCCTTCCGCCCCGGAATGCCGGGCCGAACGCCCACCGCCACCCGCCCCGAGCCCGCCGGTGTGACCCTCGGCACCTCGGCGACCCCGGCGCAGGAAGTCGGCCACGCCGACTTCCTGCGCCGGGAACCGACCGGGTTCCCGTCCCCGGGTGTCGCTGCGGCTATTCGGCGGGGGTGCCGCGGAGGAGGAGGGGGAGGTGGGCGCCGCGGGCGAGGGCGTGGAGGGCGTGGGTGATGCGGTGGTGCTG
>NZ_JBHVIV010000172.1:0-6336 GCF_042799475.1 Kitasatospora sp. NPDC057692
TCGTCCTTCGCCAGCCAGTGGGTGGTCACGGTCAGCCCGTTGAGCAGTCCCGCCGCCCCGAGGACGAGCGCCCCGGTGCAGACGGAGGCGGTGAAGCGGGTCGTTCCGTGGATCCGGCGCACCCAGTCGATGAACTCCGCGTTGGTCAGCAGCTGTCGGGCCCCTTCACCGCCCGGGACGAGCAGCACGTCGCAGGACTCGACCTCCGTGTACCGGGTGGGCACGTCCACCCGCAGGGAACCCAGCACGTCGGCGATCCGTCCGGGTTCGGGGGCGACGAAGCGCACCCGGGCGTCGGGGAGGTTCGCCAGGAGCTCGTACGGGCCGATGGCGTCGAGCGGCTCGAAATGCCTGAAGAGCGGGATCACGATGTCCATGCCGGGGAGCCTAGGCAGGCGTCCGCGGTGACCGGGGGCGCATCCGCGGACACGCCCGGGCACGCGCGGCAGGTTCACGAGAACGGCCGCCGTGCCGCCGCCGCCAGGCAAGCTCTCGGGACCTGCCGTCCGCGGCCCCGCTCCGCCGGCCCTGAGCCTCCGTCAGGCGGGCGGCAGCGCCAGGGCGGCGCGGGCCTCGCCGACCAGGCGCAGTGAGCCGAAGACGAGGATCAGGCCGCCGGGGCCGGCGAGTTCGGCGGCCCGGTGCAGCGCCGACGGGGTGTCCTCGGCCGTCAGGCAGGGGCCCTGCCGGTCGCGGGCGAGCCGGTCGCGCAGGGCGGCGGGGTCCGCGGCCTGGTGCGAGCCGGTGCGGGTGAGGACGAGGGGCCAGTGGGAGGGGAGCGGGGCGAACATGCCCGACACGTCCTTGCCGTCCATCGCGGCGAAGACCTGCACGGGCGGGGCCGCGTGGCCGGCCGTGCGGGCGTGGCGCAGGAACTCCGCGGCGACGGTCGCGACACCCTGCGGGTTGGTGGCGCCTTCCAGCAGGACGCGTCCCGTCCAACCGCCCAGCCGGGCGTGCGGGACGAGTTCGAGCCGCCCGGGCCAGCGCGTGGCCGCCAGCCGCGCGCGCAGCCGCTCCTCGTCCGGGTCGGGGACGTCGCCGCGCTCGGCCATTGCGTCCACGGCGGCGATGGCGGTCGCGAGGTTGTGGTGCTGGTGCGCGCCGGCCAGCGGGCAGGGCAGATCGCGGTGCACGGCGCGGGGAGTGACCACGTCCACCAGGGTCGTCGGGCCGCCGTCGCCGTCCCGTTCGACGGTCCGGGCCGTGTAGCGGATCTCGTGGTCCATGCGCCACACGGACAGCCCCGTCCGCTCCTTCAGGACCTCCTCCGCGCCGGCGGCCGCCTCCGGGGCCAGCCGCCCGAGGACCACATGGTCCCCGTCCCGCACGGCTCCGGTCTTGGCCCGGGCGATCTCGGCCAGGGAGCCGCCGAGCAGCCGGGTGTGGTCGAGCCCCACACCGGTGACGACCTTCACGTCCAGGCCGAGCTCCGCGGCCGCGGCCCTGCTGCCGCCGATGCCGGCCTCGGCCACCGCGAGGGTGACGCCCGCCCGCCGGAAGTGCACGGCGGCGGTGGCCGCGAAGACCCCCTGTGCCAGGACGGGCAGCCCGTGCCGCTCGATCGCGCCCCAGACCTCGTCGAACGCCGCCGCGTACTCGGCGCGGGTGACCGGGACGCCGTCGATCCGGATCCGCTCCCTGGGCTCCTGCAGGTGCGGACTGGGCATGCTCCCCACCCGGGCACCGGCCGCCGCCACGGCCGACACCGCGAACGCGCAGGTCGACCCCTTGCCGTTCGTCCCCACCACCAGCATCCCGCGCAGCGCCCGCTCCGGGTGGCCCAGGGCGTCCAACAGTTCGGAGACGTTCGCCTGCCGCACCGTCCGGGGGACCCGGTGGGGGTTCTCGTGAATCCTCGCCAGGATGTCCACGCAGCGTTGGTAGTCCACCCGCCGAGTATGGCACCGGCGGAGACCGCCCCGAGGCGCTTCGCAGCGACCTGTTCGGGAGGCGGCCGCGCCCGCCGGCGCGGTCATGCGCTCCCGTCGTGGAGGCCTCCGCGCGGACCTACGTCCGGGAGGTCCGCGCCGTGGCCGACACGGCCAGGCGGCTCGCCGGCGGCGTCCGCGGCTACGAGGACATCAAGCTCGCCCGCCTCGCCGAGTACCGTGAGCGGGCCCGCACCGCCCTCGGCGCCCTGGAACCCGCCCCCGCCGCGCCCTGACCCTCCGGGAGCCCGCCGGGCCGCCGGTCCGTGCGCCGGTCCCGGGGGACGCTCCCGGGAGGGCCGGCCGGATCCGGACGGCGGAGGCCCGGGCCCCGGGCCCCGCTGGGCCGTCCGGGCCAGGCGGCTTGCGGGGGAGCCGGGCCGGGCCGACGCTGGAGCGCGACCGCCGGTCCGCCCGGGGACCGGGCCGGACCCAGCACCGCCGAGGAGCGCCATGGCCCTCGTCAGCCGCAGCCGCCGCCGCACCGGCCCCGCCGCCCGGCGCCCGCGCGCCGGACGGCGGGCCCTCTCGGCAGCCCTGGCCCTCACGGCCTGTCTGAGCGCGACCGCCGCCGCGACCGTCCCCGGGGACGCGGCCGCCGCCGCCCTGGACCGCCTCCGCCGGCAGCGCCTCGACTGGCACGATTGCCGCCTGGGGCCGGACGACCAGGACGGTGCCGCACTCGACCGGGCCGGCGCCCGCTGCGCGGACGTCACCGTGCCGCTGGACCACGACAACCCCGGCGGACGCGCCATCACGCTGGCGCTCTCCCGGATCGAGGCCGCCGACACCCGCCACCGCAGCGGCGTGCTGCTGCTCAACGACGGCGGCCCCGGCGCCCCGACGCTCGGGGCCCCGCCCCGGGTGCGAGCCGCCCTCGGGGAGGCTGCCGGCCGCTGGGACATCGTCGGGCTGGACGCGCGCTTCGCCGGCCGGAGCACCCCGGTGGACTGCGGCTGGCCGGACGGCGGCTTCTTCTCCGCCGGGACCGGCCGCGCCGCCTTCGAGCGCCAGGTCGCCCTCCACCGCGACCGCGCGGCCGACTGCCGTTCAGCGGCCGGCGAGCTGCTGCCGTACGCGGGCACCCGCGACTCGGCCCGGGACGTGGACCTGGTCCGGGAGGTGCTCGGCGAGCGCAGGATCTCCTACCTCGGCGTCTCGTACGGCGCCTACGTCGGCACGGCGTACACCCAGATGTTCCCCGGTCGCTTCGACCGGATGGTGCTGGACAGCGCGCCCGCGCCGAGCCGCTCCGGCTCGGCGCTCCTCCCCAACCAACTGCCCGAGCAGGAGGGGGCGTTCGCCGACTGGGCCGACTGGGCGGCGGCCCGCCACACCACCTACGGGCTCGGCCGCACCCGCGCGGAGGTCGGCGCCGGGATCCTGCGCACCGTCGAGACGGCCGCGGTCCGCCCGCTCGTCGTCGGCAGCGGCGCCGACGCCGTCGAGCTGGACGACACCCGGGTGCCGGTGCTGCTCTTCGTGGGACTCCAGGGCGACTCCGATCCGGAACGGGCGGCCCTGGCCGAGCAGATGGCGATGCTGGCCGGAGTCGCGGCGGGCGGCCAGGCCACCCCCTCGCCCCCGACCGCCGCCCTGCTGCGCCTGCTGTTCGGCCCGCAGGGGGCGTCGGCCGGCAGCGCCATGCAGGCCGTCCTGTGCGCGGACCGCGCGGCGCCCCGCGACCCCGAGGACTACTGGCGCCGGATCGAGAGCAGCCGCGCCGAGCACCCGCTGCTCGGTCCGATGCTCAACGACATCACCCCCTGCGCCTTCTGGGACGCCCCGCGCGAGGCGCCCGTGGAGGTGCGCCGCGACGCACGGGTGCTGCTCCTCTCCGCCACCGGGGACCCGCGCGCCCCGTACCGGGACGCCGTCGCCCTGCACGCGATGCTGCCCGGCTCACGCCTGCTGACCCTGCGGGGCGCGAACCAGCACGGGCTCTACGGGATCTACGGCGACGCGTGCCTGGACGACGCGGTCAACGCCTACCTCGCCGGCGGGCGCCTGCCGGACACCGACCCCGTCTGCACCCGCCGGTAGCCGGGCCTCGCCCTGGATTCCGCTCAAATGGGGCGAAGGTGAGTACGTGAACAAATACCGATAGATCCGCAGCTGGTATCGAAGGCCTCAAAGGTGTGGTCTGCGCTCGGTCCGCAACCGATGAATCGTCACCATCCTTTGTGTAAACACCCTGGCGATGCGTGGGCGAATATCCGGAGAGCGATAGCCACTGGCCGCTTATACGTGCTTTACTCGAACTAATCGCCGGTCGATTGCCCTGCCGCCGCCCCAGGAATGAAGGACGCCCACGTGCCCAGATCCCACTCCCGGAAGGCTCTCCCGGCAGGTGGCGCAAGAACTCTGACGAGAAGTCAGAGTGCTGTACTCCTCTGATCCGAAAGGATCCTGACGGCGCGGCAGGTTACTCCGCGACGACATGCGGGGGCGGGGGCGCCGCCGCCGAATCCCGCCGCGGCCCGTGCGGGCTATTTCCCCACCGTTCCGGCCGAGTTGCGCATCGCGGGCCGGGAAAGCCGGAGGTGCCGTACTCGCCCCCACCGGCCGGGAGCGGACTCCGGAACGGCCGCCCGTGCCGTCGGGCTGCCGACGAGTGCCCGTCCCGCGCACGACCCGTCCAGAAGACCGTCCTCAACCCATCGGAGAACCGAACCGTGTTTCGCACGTCCGTATCACCCTTCGACGCCGGTTCCCCCGGCGCCGGCGCCGGCGCTCTTGACGCGATGCGTGCCGAAGGCCGGGGCCCGTCGGCCGCCCGGACCCGCCGCGGGCCGCGTGCCGTCTGGATCAACGGCCTCCTCACCGCGGCCGTCGCCGGGGTGCTCGCCCTCGGCGCCGCACCGGCCCACGCCGTCGTCGGCGACCCGGTGGCCGACGGCGGCTACGCGTTCACGGCCAAGCTCGACATCGGCGACGGCAAGCGCGGCTGCTCCGCGGCGCTGATCAATCCCACCCACGTGGTCACGGCCGCCGGCTGCTTCGCCGCCGACCCGGCCGACCCGTCCACGGTGACCGCGGGCAAGCCCAAGGAGAAGGCCGTCATCACGGTCGGCCGCACCGACCTGTCCGGTCAGGCCGGCGGGGTCGCCGAGGTCATCGAGATCAAGCCCCGCGCGGATCGCGACCTGGTCGTCGCCCGGCTGGCCCACCCGGTCTTCGGCATCACCCCGGTGACCCTGGCCACCGCGGCCCCGGCCCCCGGCGACACCCTGCGGGTGGCCGGCTACGGCCGCACCGGGACCGAATGGGCGCCGACCAGGCTCCACAGCACCGCCGTGACCGTGACCGGCGCGACCGCCACCACCGTCGGCTTCGCCGCCAAGGCCCCGTCCACCGGCACGATCTGCAAGGGCGACACGGGCGGGCCGCTGTTCCGGGAGAACGGCTCGACCGCCGTCCTGGCCGGCGTGCACAGCCGGGCCTGGGCGGGCGGCTGCTTCGGCTCGACCGAGGCCCGCACCGACGCCGTCGACGCCAGGGCGGACGACATCCGCCAGTGGATCCTCGACAACTCCGCGGTCGACCAGGCCCTGCTGGGCCCCGGCGCGCGCCTCACCGCCGGCCAGACCCTCGCCGGCCGCGACCTGCGGCTCACCATGCAGCCCGGCGGCGACCTGACGCTGACCCACAAGAACGCCCCCGCCGGCGTCATCTGGGCCACCGGCACCGGGGGCAACGCGGGCGCCTACCTGGAGATGCAGCCCGACGGCAACCTGGTGCTCTCCACCGCGGGCGGGCAGCCGATCTGGCACTCCGCCACCTGGGGCAACCCGGGCGGCTACCTGAGCCTCCAGGACGACGGCAACCTCGTCGTCTACAAGAAGGACGGCGGCCCCCTCGCCGGCGGTTCCGTCTGGGGCAGCGGCTCCACCCGGATCGGCACCACCATCGGCTCCGGCCAGCCCGTCTGGTCCGGCCAGTGGACCGAGTCCGCGTCCAGCGTGCTGATCATGCAGCGCGACGGCAACGTGGCGCTCTACCGCAAGAGCGACGGCGCCCACCAGTGGTCGACCGGCACCTACGCCAGCCCCTTCGGCTACTTCGTCATGCAGAGCGACGGCAACCTGGTGGTCTACCCGGCCGGCCAGGGCGGCGGCGTCGGTGCGGTCTGGGCCTCCGGCACCTTCTGGAGCCCCGGGGCCTTCCTGAAGCTCCAGGACGACGGCAACCTCGTCATCTACGGCAAGGGCGGCGGCGAGGGCGTCGGCGGCGCCATCTGGGCGACCGGCACGCACGCCTGACCGTCCGGTCACCCCACCTGTCACGCCGGCGGCCGTCGGCGGGAGGACCACCGGGGGGCCCCCCCCCCGGGCGGCGGGGGGGGCGCGGCGGGGCCCGGCGGCCGCGGTGCCCCCCCGCCCCACGCGCCCCGCCCAGCGGGCGC
>NZ_JBHVIV010000173.1:0-6331 GCF_042799475.1 Kitasatospora sp. NPDC057692
CGACCCAGGGTGGAGAAGTGCGCGGCGATCTCCTCGGCGCGCGCGGCGTCGCCGGAGATCACCACGGAGGTGGGGCCGTTGACGGCCGCGATCGAAATCTCGCCGTCCAGGAGCGGAAGAACCTCGTCCTCCGTGGCCTCGACGGCGATCATCGCGCCGTCGCCGCGGGCGGCCTGCATCAGCCGGCCCCGCGCGGTCACCAGACGCGCCGCATCGCTCAGCGACAGCACACCGGCGACGTGGGCGGCCGTGACCTCGCCGATCGAGTGCCCGCCCACCACCTGCGGCTCCACACCATGGGCCTTCGCGAGGTGGAAGAGGGCGGTCTCGACGGCGAACAGCGCCGCCTGCGTGTACAGCGTCTGATCAAGATCGGCGTCGCCCTCGGCGAACACCACGTCCTTCAACGCCCGCGGCAGGAACACGTCCAGCGCCGCGCTCGCCTCGTCGAACGCCGCCCGGAACACCGGCTGCGTCTCGTAGAGTTCGGCGCCCATACGGGCACGCTGCGAACCCTGCCCGGTGAACAGCACCGCCAGACGGCCACCCGAGGCGGCGCGACCGCGCACCAGCCCAGGCGCCTCGGCACCCTCCGCCAGCGCGGCCAGCGCAACCGACCCGCCCAGCACCACCGCACGGTCCTCGAACACCGCCCGCGACGACACCAGAGACACACCGATGTCGGCAGGAGACAGGCTGCTCGCAATCGCCAACAGTCGTGCGGCCTGACCCTCAACAGCCCGCGCACCACGCCCCGACAGCACCCACGGCACCACACCAGGAACAGACGGGACCGCCGCCGGAGCCTCCTCAACAGCCGGCGCCTGCTCCAGGATCACGTGCGCGTTCGTCCCACTCACACCGAAGGACGACACACCCGCCCGGCGCGGGCGCCCGGCGTCCTGCCAGTCCTGGGCCTCGCTGAGCAGTTCGACGCTTCCGGCCTCCCACTCGACGTGCGGGGAAGCCTCGCCGGCGTGCAGCGTGCGCGGCAGCACGCCGTGCCGCATCGCCATCACCATCTTGATGATGCCCGCGACACCCGCCGCCGCCTGTGTGTGGCCGATGTTCGACTTGATCGACCCGAGCCACAGCGGCTGCTCCGCCGGCCGGTCCTGCCCGTACGTCGCCAGCAGCGCCTGCGCCTCGATCGGGTCACCCAGCCGCGTGCCGGTCCCGTGCGCCTCGACGACGTCCACGTCCGCCGTCGTGAGACGGGCGTTCGCCAGCGCCTGACGGATCACCCGCTCCTGCGACGGACCGTTCGGCGCGGTCAGGCCGTTGGAGGCGCCGTCCTGGTTCACCGCACTGCCGCGCACCACCGCGAGCACCGGGTGCCCCAGCCGCCGCGCGTCCGACAGCCGCTCGACGAGCAGCACGCCGACGCCCTCGGCGAACCCCGTACCGTCGGCGTCGGCCGAGAAGGAGCGGCAGCGGCCGTCCACCGAGAGGCCCCGCTGGCGGCTGAACTCGGTGAACAGGGTCGGCGCGGCCATCACGGTGACGCCGCCGGCCAGGGCCATGCCGCACTCACCGCGGCGCAGTGCCTGCACGGCCAGGTGCAGGGCGACCAGCGAGGACGAGCACGCCGTGTCCACCGTCACCGCCGGGCCCTCCAGCCCGAAGGTGTAGGCGATGCGCCCGGAGGCGATGCTCGTCGTGCTGCCGGTCAGCAGGTAGCCCTCGTACTCGTCCGGGACCTCGTCCGCCCGCGACGCGTAGTCCTGGGCGATGACGCCGACGAAGACGCCGGTGTCGCTGCCCCGGACGGCGGCGGGGTCGATTCCGGCCCGCTCGAACGCCTCCCACGAGGTCTCCAGCAGCAGGCGCTGCTGCGGGTCGGCGGTCGCCGCCTCGCGCGGGCTGATGCCGAAGAACTCGGCGTCGAAGTCGCCGGCCCGCTCCAGGAAGCCGCCCCTGCGGGTGTACGAGGTCCCGGGGGTCTCCGGGTCCGGGTCGAAGAGCTTCTCCAGGTCCCAGCCCCGGTCGGCGGGGAAGTCGGAGATCGCGTCGGCGCCCTCGGCCACCAGCCGCCACAGCTGTTCGGGCGACTCGACGTCCCCCGGGTAGCGGCAGCTCATCCCGACAATCGCGATCGGCTCCTGATCCTTCGCCTCCAGGTCGCGGAGGCGCCGGTTCGCCTGGCGCAGGTCCGCGGTGGCGCGCTTGAGATAGTCGCGGAGCTTTTCTTCATTGGTCGTCGCCATCAGAAGTTTCCGATCTCATTGTCGAGTGCGTCGAAGAGCTCGTCGTCGGTGGCCGAGTCCAGGTCGTCCTCCGCGGTGTCCTCGTCCGCGGCGCCGGTCGGGCCGGACCACTTCCACAGCAGGGCCTGGAGCCTGCTGACGATCCTCGTCTGGGCGTCGTCGTCACCCTCGATGGAGCCGAGGGCGGCGTCGATCCCGTCCAGCTGGGCGATCACGCTCCGGGAGAGGTCCGCCGCCTCGGGTGCGAGGGCGTCCAGCAGGTGGTCGGCGAGCAGGCGGGGGGTCGGGTGGTCGAAGACCAGGGTCGCGGGCAGCTTCAGGCCGGCGGCCGCTCCGAGGCGGTTGCGGAGCTCCACCGCGGTCAGCGAGTCGAAGCCGAGCTCCTTGAACGCCCGCTCCTCGTCCAGCCGGCCGGAATCGGTGTGGCCGAGCACGGCGGCGGCCTGCGCCCTGACCAGGTCGAGCAGGGTCTTGCGCTGCTCCTCGCCCGACAGCCCGGTCAGGGTGTCCTTGAGCGGGACGCCGGTGGCGCCGGCGGCCCGGGCGGTGCTGACGCTGCGCCGGGTGGTGGTGTGGACCAGGCTTCGCAGGACGTCCGGGACGTCCTCCGGTGCCATCGTGGCGCGCATCGCCGCCACGTCGATCCGGATCGGGACGACCACCGGCTCGACCGACCCCCGCGCCGCGTCGAACAGCGCCATGCCCTGCTCGGAGGTGATGGCGTGCACGCCGGTCCGCTTCATCCGGGCCAGGTCGGCCTCGCCCATGTGGGCCGTCATGCTGCTGGTCTGCGCCCAGAGGCCCCAGGCCAGCGAGTGCGCCGGCAGCCCGCCGGCGCGGCGGTGCTGGGCCAGCGCGTCCAGGTAGGCGTTGGCGGCGGCGTAGTTGGCCTGCCCGGCAGTACCGAGCGTGCCCGCCGCGGAGGAGAACAGGACGAACGCCGACAGGTCCAGGTCCCTGGTGAGTTCGTGGAGGTTCCACGCCGCGTCGACCTTGGGCCGGAGCACGGTCTCCAGGTCCTTCGGGGTCAGGGCGTCGAGGACGCCGTCCGCGAGGACGCCCGCCGTGTGGACGACGGCGGTGAGGGGGTGCTCGGCGGGGACGCCCGCCAGCAGTCCGGCGAGCGCCTCGCGGTCCGCGACGTCGCAGGCCGCGACCGCGACTTCCGCCCCCAACTCCTCCAGCTCCGCGACCAGTTCGGCCGCCCCGTGCGCCCCGAGGCCGCTCCGGCTGGTCAGCAGCAGGCGCCGGACACCGTGGTCGGCCACCAGATGGCGGGCCACCAGGCCGCCGAGCACGCCGGTCGCCCCGGTGATCAGGACCGTTCCCTCGGCCGGCACCGGCTGCGGGAGGACGAGCACCAGCTTGCCGATGTGCCGGGCCTGGCTGAAGTACCGGATGGCGTCGGGCGCCTGCCGGACGTCCCAGGTGGTCACCGGCAGCGGCCGGAGGACGCCGCTCTCGAACAGCTCCCGCAGCTCGCGCAGCATCTGCTGCACCCGCTCCGGACCCGCGTCGAGGAGGTCGTAGACCTGGTAGGCCACCCCGTCGTACTGCTCGGCGATCTGCGCGGAGTCGCGCTTGTCGACCTTGCCCATCTCCAGGAAGCGGCCGCCCCTGCGCTGGAGCCGCAGCGAGGCGTCGACGTACTCGTGAGCGAGGGAGTTGAGGACGACGTCCACCCCCCGGTCGCCGAGGACCGAGCGGAACTCCTCCTCGAAGTCCAGGCTGCGCGAGGACGCGATGTGGTCCTCGGGGATCCCCGCCTCGCGGAGCGTCCCCCACTTGCCCCGGCTCGCCGTCGCGAAGACCTCCAGCCCCCAGTGGCGGGCCAGTTCGAGCGTCGCCAGCCCCACACCGCCGGTCGCGGCGTGCAGCAGCAGCGACTCGCCGCGCTGGACGTCGGCCAGGTCCACCAGGCCGTAGTAAGCCGTCAGGTAGACCACCGGCGCGGCGGCGGCCTGCGCGAACGACCAGCCGGTCGGCATGTGGGTGATCCAGCGGTGGTCGGTCACCGCGATCGGCCCGAGCACCGTGCTCAGCAGGCCCATCACCCGGTCGCCCGGCGCGAACCCGGTGACGTCCGGCGCGACCTCCGTGACCACGCCAGCGACCTCGCCGGCCTTCGCCCGGCCGTCGTCGGGCACCATGCCCAGCGCGACCAGGACGTCCCGGAAGTTCAGGCCTGCCGCACGCACCGAGATCCGCACCTGGCCCGGCTGCAGCGGACTCAGCGCCTCCGGGAAGGAGTTGAGCGAGATGCTGTCGAGGGACCCCTTGACCTCCATGTCGAGGCTCCACGGCTCCGGCCCCTCCGGTACGGCCAGGACTCCCTGGTCGGTGACGGGGGCGAGGTGGGGGGTGTGGGGGGTGTCGTTGCGGTGGGCGACCTGGGCGTGTCCGCCGGCCAGGGTGTCGGCCGTGAGGGGCTGGTCGTCGAGGTCGAGGAGGGTGATGCGGTGGGGGTTCTCGGTCTGGGCGGTGCGGGCCAGGCCCCAGATCGCGGCGGCGGTCAGGTCCGGTGCCGGGTCGGCGGGGTGGGTGGTGACGGCGTGGCGCGTCACGATGGTCAGGTGGCCGTCGGTGTGGTCGGGGTGGGCGAGCCACGCCTGGAGGGTGGCGAGGGTGCGGGTCAGGACCTCGTGGGTGTGGGCGGGACCGGTGGTGGACGGTTCGACGGTGAGGACGAGGTGGGCGTGCGCGGGCACGGTGTCCAGGTTGGTGTGGAGCGGTGCGTCGAGGCCGAAGGTCTCGGTGCCGAGGACGACCGGGTCAGCGGTGATGGCGGACTCGGTGGCCTTGGTGGCCGGCGTCCACGTGAGCTGGTAGAGGTCGTTGGTGGTGGTGGGGGTAGCGAGCTGGTCCGGGGTGATCTCCCGGACGGTCAGCGTGTCGACGGTGACGACGGCGGTGCCGGCGGGGTCGACGGCGGTGAGGGCGTGAGTGTTCTCGCCCGTGGACCGCCAGTGGACGCGCAGGGCGGTGGCGCCGGTCGCGTGGAGGGTGACGCCGCTCCAGGCGAACGGGAGCACGACTCGGTCGGGCCCTTCGTCCAGGAGGAGGGCGTGGAGGGCGGCGTCGAGGAGTGCCGGGTGGAGGCCGAAGCCGCTGGTGTCGGTGTCGTCCTGGGGGAGGGCGATCTCCGCGAACAGGTCTCCGTCCTGGCGCCAGGCGGTGTGCAGGCCCTGGAAGAGCGGGCCGTAGGCGTAGCCACGGTCGGCGAGACGCTCGTAGAGGCCGTCGAGGTCGATGCGCTCGGCACCCGCCGGCGGCCAGGCACCCTCGATGAGCACGGGCGCGACGCTCTCGGACGTCAGGCGACCGCTCGCGTGGCGGGTCCAGACGCCTTCGCCGTTCTCCGGGCGGGAGTGGACGGCGAGCGCGTAGCCGTCGTTGTGGTCGGGGGTGAGGGTGATCTGGAGGTGGACTCCTTCGTTCCCCGTGATGGCGAGGGGTGCATGGAGGGTGAGGTCTTCGAGGTGTCCGGCGCCGAGGTGGTCGCCGGCCGCGATGGCGAGGTCCACGAACGCCGTGCCCGGGAGGAGGACGCTGCCCAGGACGGCGTGGCCGCTGAGCCAGGGCTGCGCGGTGAGGGACAGACGCCCCGTGAACACGGCGCCGCCCTCGCCCGCCAGGTCGACGGTCGCGCCCAGCAGCTCGTGACCGGCCACCCGCAGGCCCAGGCCCGAGGCGTCGCCGGTGACGGCCGGTGCCTCCAGCCAGTAGCGCTCACGCTGGAAGGCGTAGGTCGGAAGATCGACGATGCGGCCCGCGGTGAGGGCCGGGACCTGGTTCCAGGCGACCGGAGCACCGGCCACCCAGGCCTGGGCGAGGGAGTCGACCAAACGCGACCAACCACCGTCCTGACGCCGCAGCGTCCCGATCACCGCCGCGCGTTCACCCGAGGCCTCCACGCTCTCCTGGACGCCGACGACCAGGACGGGGTGGGCACTCGACTCCACGAACAACCGGAAACCGTCCGCCAGCAGCAGCCGCGTGACCTCCTCGAAACGCACCGTCTGCCGCAGGTTGCGATACCAGTACCCGGCATCCAGCAGCGCGGTGTCGATCCGCTCACCGGTCACCGTCGAGTAGAACGCCACCTCCCCCGAACGCGGCACCAC
>NZ_JBHVIV010000174.1:0-2500 GCF_042799475.1 Kitasatospora sp. NPDC057692
CTTCGGGGCCTTAGCTCAGCTGGGAGAGCGCCTGCTTTGCACGCAGGAGGTCAGCGGTTCGATCCCGCTAGGCTCCACCATTTATAAAAAACATGTTGACTTTAAGAGAAACTTATTATATACTTAAAAAGTTGCTTGAGAAAGTGAACAAAAATGATCTTTGAAAACTAAACAAGACAAAACGTACCTGTTAATTCAAAGTTTTAAATAAATCGCACAGCGATGTGCGTAGTCAGTCAAACTACTTTATCGGAGAGTTTGATCCTGGCTCAGGACGAACGCTGGCGGCGTGCCTAATACATGCAAGTCGAGCGGACAGATGGGAGCTTGCTCCCTGATGTTAGCGGCGGACGGGTGAGTAACACGTGGGTAACCTGCCTGTAAGACTGGGATAACTCCGGGAAACCGGGGCTAATACCGGATGGTTGTTTGAACCGCATGGTTCAGACATAAAAGGTGGCTTCGGCTACCACTTACAGATGGACCCGCGGCGCATTAGCTAGTTGGTGAGGTAACGGCTCACCAAGGCAACGATGCGTAGCCGACCTGAGAGGGTGATCGGCCACACTGGGACTGAGACACGGCCCAGACTCCTACGGGAGGCAGCAGTAGGGAATCTTCCGCAATGGACGAAAGTCTGACGGAGCAACGCCGCGTGAGTGATGAAGGTTTTCGGATCGTAAAGCTCTGTTGTTAGGGAAGAACAAGTGCCGTTCAAATAGGGCGGCACCTTGACGGTACCTAACCAGAAAGCCACGGCTAACTACGTGCCAGCAGCCGCGGTAATACGTAGGTGGCAAGCGTTATCCGGAATTATTGGGCGTAAAGCGCGCGCAGGTGGTTTCTTAAGTCTGATGTGAAAGCCCACGGCTCAACCGTGGAGGGTCATTGGAAACTGGGAAACTTGAGTGCAGAAGAGGAGAGTGGAATTCCACGTGTAGCGGTGAAATGCGTAGAGATGTGGAGGAACACCAGTGGCGAAGGCGACTCTCTGGTCTGTAACTGACGCTGAGGAGCGAAAGCGTGGGGAGCGAACAGGATTAGATACCCTGGTAGTCCACGCCGTAAACGATGAGTGCTAAGTGTTAGGGGGTTTCCGCCCCTTAGTGCTGCAGCTAACGCATTAAGCACTCCGCCTGGGGAGTACGGTCGCAAGACTGAAACTCAAAGGAATTGACGGGGGCCCGCACAAGCGGTGGAGCATGTGGTTTAATTCGAAGCAACGCGAAGAACCTTACCAGGTCTTGACATCCTCTGACAATCCTAGAGATAGGGCTTCTCCTTCGGGAGCAGAGTGACAGGTGGTGCATGGTTGTCGTCAGCTCGTGTCGTGAGATGTTGGGTTAAGTCCCGCAACGAGCGCAACCCTTGATCTTAGTTGCCAGCATTCAGTTGGGCACTCTAAGGTGACTGCCGGTGACAAACCGGAGGAAGGTGGGGATGACGTCAAATCATCATGCCCCTTATGACCTGGGCTACACACGTGCTACAATGGACAGAACAAAGGGCAGCGAAACCGCGAGGTTAAGCCAATCCCACAAATCTGTTCTCAGTTCGGATCGCAGTCTGCAACTCGACTGCGTGAAGCTGGAATCGCTAGTAATCGCGGATCAGCATGCCGCGGTGAATACGTTCCCGGGCCTTGTACACACCGCCCGTCACACCACGAGAGTTTGTAACACCCGAAGTCGGTGAGGTAACCTTTTAGGAGCCAGCCGCCGAAGGTGGGACAGATGATTGGGGTGAAGTCGTAACAAGGTAGCCGTATCGGAAGGTGCGGCTGGATCACCTCCTTTCTAAGGATATTATACGGAATATAAGACCTTGGGTCTTATAAACAGAACGTTCCCTGTCTTGTTTAGTTTTGAAGGAACTTTGTTCCTTAAATAAGTTAAGATGGGCCTGTAGCTCAGCTGGTTAGAGCGCACGCCTGATAAGCGTGAGGTCGGTGGTTCGAGTCCACTCAGGCCCACCATCTTTACCCAATACGGGGCCTTAGCTCAGCTGGGAGAGCGCCTGCTTTGCACGCAGGAGGTCAGCGGTTCGATCCCGCTAGGCTCCACCAACGTGTTCTTTGAAAACTAGATAACAGAAGTAATTCACATTCAATTAGTAATACAAGATATCACGTAGTGATTCTTTTTAACGGTTAAGTTAGAAAGGGCGCACGGTGGATGCCTTGGCACTAGGAGCCGATGAAGGACGGGACGAACACCGATATGCTTCGGGGAGCTGTAAGCAAGCTTTGATCCGGAGATTTCCGAATGGGGAAACCCACCACTCGTAATGGAGTGGTATCCATATCTGAATACATAGGATATGAGAAGGCAGACCCGGGGAACTGAAACATCTAAGTACCCGGAGGAAGAGAAAGCAAATGCGATTCCCTGAGTAGCGGCGAGCGAAACGGGACCAGCCCAAACCAAGAGGCTTGCCTCTTGGGGTTGTAGGACACTCTGTACGGAGTTACAAAGGAACGAGGTAGATGAAGAGGTCTGGA
>NZ_JBHVIV010000174.1:5000-6026 GCF_042799475.1 Kitasatospora sp. NPDC057692
TCAGGTTGATAGGTCTGAGGTGGAAGTGTGGCGACACATGGAGCTGACAGATACTAATCGATCGAGGACTTAACCAATTTGAATGTATGCTTACTGTTATCTAGTTTTGAGAGAACACTCTCAATGGTTTGGTGGCGATAGCGAAGAGGTCACACCCGTTCCCATACCGAACACGGAAGTTAAGCTCTTCAGCGCCGATGGTAGTCGGGGGTTTCCCCCTGTGAGAGTAGGACATCGCCAGGCAGACTTCATTCCGCAGTAGCTCAGTGGTAGAGCTATCGGCTGTTAACCGATCGGTCGTAGGTTCGAATCCTACCTGCGGAGCCATTTATGGAGAGCTGTCCGAGTGGCCGAAGGAGCACGATTGGAAATCGTGTAGGCGGTAACCCCGTCTCAAGGGTTCGAATCCCTTGCTCTCCGCCACTGATACTTATACATAATTACAATTGAAAGTCTGGGCCCGTTGGTCAAGCGGTTAAGACACCGCCCTTTCACGGCGGTAACACGGGTTCGAATCCCGTACGGGTCACTTATATGATGGAGGATTAGCTCAGCTGGGAGAGCATCTGCCTTACAAGCAGAGGGTCGGCGGTTCGAGCCCGTCATCCTCCACCATTATATCATCGCGGGGTGGAGCAGTTCGGTAGCTCGTCGGGCTCATAACCCGAAGGTCGCAGGTTCAAATCCTGCCCCCGCAACCAAATTTTAAAATGGTCCGGTAGTTCAGTTGGTTAGAATGCCTGCCTGTCACGCAGGAGGTCGCGGGTTCGAGTCCCGTCCGGACCGCCATTTTACTTTACTTAGTAGAGAAAAATAAAACATTTGGCTCGGTAGCTCAGTTGGTAGAGCAACGGACTGAAAATCCGTGTGTCGGCGGTTCGATTCCGTCCCGAGCCACCATTTGCCGGTGTAGCTCAATTGGTAGAGCAACTGACTTGTAATCAGTAGGTTGGGGGTTCAAGTCCTCTTGCCGGCACCACCTTTATATGTTATACTATATGAGTCTATTGTAATAAGAGCCATAAG
>NZ_JBHVIV010000175.1:0-5876 GCF_042799475.1 Kitasatospora sp. NPDC057692
CCCCCGAGCCGCCCGCCGGGCGCGGCCGCGGCCTGCTCTCGCTGCGGCTCGGCCGCGCCGCCGCCGAACCGGCCGAGGAGAGCGCCGAGCGCCACCACGCCGCCGTCCGCACCCGGCAGGCCGCCGCCCAGCGCGAGCGCTGGCCCGACCTCGCCACCCTGCTGCTCAACGCGCTCGGCCCCGGCCCCCGGCTCTGGGAGCGCGGCCCCGGCCACCCCGACGCGCTCACCCTGCGGCTCGGCACCGCCGACCGGCCCGGCGGCCCCGGCACCTCACCCGGCACCGTGCTGCCCGCCGTCCCGGTCACCGTCGACCTGCAGACCGCCGGCAGCCTCGGTCTCAGCGGTCCGCGCGAACGCCTCGACGCGCTCACCCGCGCCGTCGTCGCCCAGCTCGCCGCCCTGCACCCGCCGACCGGGCTCAGCCTGGTCGTGGTCGACGCCGACCCGGCCCGCGCCCCGCAGGACCGCGCCGACACCTGGGCCTGGGCCCTGTGGCTGCCCCACCTGCGCCCCGTCGAGGGCCAGGACTGCCGGCTGCTGCTCGGCCTCGACGACGAGCAGGCCACCGCCCGGCTCGGCGAACTCACCGCCCGGCTCAGCGGCCCGGTCGGCCTCGGCGGCCACCCCGCCACCGTCGTCGTGGTCGACG
This sequence comes from Kitasatospora sp. NPDC057692, assembly GCF_042799475.1. Lineage (NCBI taxonomy): Bacteria > Bacillati > Actinomycetota > Actinomycetes > Kitasatosporales > Streptomycetaceae > Kitasatospora > Kitasatospora sp. NPDC057692. The sequence continues at coordinate 652 of NZ_JBHVIV010000175.1, forward strand.
GCCGCCCGGGCACGGAGTCCGCCCGGCTGGCACTCGACCTGCTGCTGCGCCAGGGCCCGGCCGTCGGCATCTTCCCGATCTGCCTCGCCGAACAGCCCGAGCTGCTGCCCCGCGGCCTCGGCGCCACCGCGCTGATCACCGGCGAGGTCGGCACCCAGCTCTCGCTCGACCGCCCGGGCCCGGTCGCCCGCGGCCGGGAGACCCTGCACGAGGTCTCCCTGGACGCCGTCTCGGACGCCTGGGCCGAGCGGCTCGCCCGCGTCCTCGCCCCGCTGCGCGAGGCCACCCCGGCCAACCGCGGACCGCTGCCGGACGCGCTGCGCCTGCTCGACCTGCTCCAGCTGGACACCGTCACCCCGGCCAAGCTCTCCGCCCGCTGGGACGCGCACGCCGGCGGCATCGGCGCCGCCACCGCCCTGCTCGGCACCACCCGCGACGAGCTGTGCGTCCTGGACCTCGCCGACCCCGAGCTCACCCTCCCCTCCCCCGACCCGGGCGGCCCGCACCTGCTGATCGGCGGCGCCCGCGGCTCCGGCAAGACCGAGCTGCTGCGCACCCTGGTCGCCTCGCTGGCCGTCTCCGAGCGCCCCGAACGCCTCGCCGTCACCATCGTCGAGGGGCGGGCCACCGAGGACGGGCTCGCCGGGTGCAGCGAGCTGCCGCACGTCACCGGCCGGGTCAACGCCGCCGTTGACCCGCGGGCCGCGCTGCTCGCCGCCGAGGCGCTGGAGGACGAGCTGGCGCTGCGCGAGCGGCTCTTCGACGGGCTGGACTTCGCCTCCTGGCACGCCGCCCGCATCCTCGACGGGGAGCCCGTGCCGGTCCCCGCCACCGTCGGCGCCCCCGCCGCGTCCGCGCCCCCGCTGATCATCAGCCCGCGCAGCCCCGACTCCCCCGCCGCGCCGGTGTCCGCCCCCTCCCCGGGGCCGTGCCCGCCCCGGCTCGTCGTCGTGGTCGACGACTACGACGCCCTCCTGTCCCCCACCTCCCCGGCCGGCCGGCCCCTCGCCCGCGCCCTCGCCGCCGTCGCCCGCCGCGGCGGCCCGCTCGGCCTCCACCTCGCCGTCACCACCGGCCGGCCCGACGAGACCACCGGCACCGAGGTCGACGACGCCGCCCTGCTGCGGATCGCCCTGCGCACCGACGACCCGGCCGACTCCGACCTCCTCATCCACCTCGGCGACGCCGCCGCCCTCCCCGACACCACCCCCGGCCGCGGCTACCTCCGCCTCCCCGACGGCGGCGTCACCGCCTTCCAGGCCGCCCGCATCAGCGGCCGCATCCCGCGTACCGCCACCCTCCGCCCCACCGTCGTCGCCATAGACCCCCACGCCCTCGGCGCCCCACCCGCCCGCCGCCCCGTCCGCGAACTCGGCAACGGCCCCACCGACCTCGCCCTCCTCGCCAGCGCCCTCCAGCGGGCGGCGGCGCGCTGAAGCTTCAGGAGATAGAAGAAGAGTTCCTGGAGGTCGGCGAGTTGCTCACCTCGGAGCTGGTCGGCAACGCCGTGCTGCACTCGGGGATGCCCGGTCGGCTGATCCAGGTGCGCTTCGACGTCGACGACACCCGCCTGCGCATCGAGGTGCACGACGCGAGCGGCCACCCGCCCGCCCCCCGGCAGCCGGCCGCGACCGACGGCTGCGGTCGCGGCCTGCTCCTCGTTCAGGCCCTCTCCCTCGACTGGGGCTACTCCCCCCGCGCCAACGGCATCGGCAAGGTCGTCTGGTGCGAGTGCAGCCCCCATCCCATCGGAGCCGCCACATGACCCCGATACCCCAGGGTGGGGCCGAGGGCCACCACCCTCGGCCCCACCCCCAACTCGCCCGGTTCGGCTCCCGGGCCGGCCGGCAGCGCCGATGACACATGCCGCACCCCGGCACACCTCCGTGCGCCCTTGACGACCCGTCAGCCCTCGGCGAGGGTGCGAACGTCACCATGGGCGCCCGGCTTGATACGGGAGGACAGATGGAGCTGGATTTCATCGGCATCGACCCCGAAACCGGCAAAGAGGGCTCGCCGACGGCATGGGTGGACCATGCACACGGGGAGATCGTGATCCAGGGGTGGAACGCCGGCGCAGAGCTGGTGGCCAGGATCAGCGAAGCATCGTGGGCTCCCGGCCACGCGATCGGCATCCCAGAGGGCGAAACCGTGATCCGCATCCCTGCCAGAATGGTCCCGATCCTGAGGGAGGCATGCGATGTGGCTGAACGCACCGGCTTTTGATCAACTCCTGTGGTCCTCACGACACTCTGCGGTCCATCTGGAGATGCGCGACGCCTACTCGGTTCCCGACGAGGCAGATGCCGTCGAGCGTTTCCGGGAGACGGGCGAGTCGGACCTGGACCCTGAGTCGGAGTACTGGCAGGACTGGACGGCCATGCTGCGTGAGGCGGCGGCACGAGGAGTCCGCGTCCGACGCGCTCGCATCGTCTCCGAGCCCGTCACGCTCTACACCCGCTACCTGCATTCCATGACCTCGGTGAACGTCGCGGCCGGGGAGGACGTTCGCTGGCTCCCCCGCCACAATGCTTCGGACCTGGCTTTGCCCGGCAACGACTTCTGGGTGTTCGACGACCACGCCGCCCGGTTCAACCACTTCACCGGCGACGGCGACTGGGCGGAGCCGCGCACCTCGTACACCGAGGACGCCTCCGTGGTGAAGCTCTGCCTCACCGCCTTCGAATCGGTCTGGGAGCGGGCAACCCCGCACCACCGGTACACGATCTGACCCATCGAAACGCCAGATCCCGTGCCCGTATCCCCATCATCCAGCGCCCAAGCGGCGCGGATCGCCATTGCCGCGCGCCTGCGCGAGCTGATGCTCGACGCCCGACTCGACGGCAAAGAGCTCTCCGCACGGTGTCGATGGCACCCGTCGAAGACCTCACGCATTCTGAGCGGGAGGTCCGCACCGTCCGAGGACGACATTCGTTCCTGGTGCGAGGCCTGCGGCTCGGACGACCAGACCGCCGACCTGATCGCCACGGCCCGTACCGTGGAGTTGATGTACGTGGAGTGGCGCAAGCAGCACCGCCACGGAATGCGCCGGGTCCAGGAGGAATCCCTGGTCCAACACGCCAGCACCGCCGTCTGCCGGGCGTACGTCTCCAATGTGATCCCGGGATTCCTCCAAACCGAGGCGTACGCGACCGCACTCATCCGCAGCATCACGGACTTCCAAGGCACTCCGGACGATGTCGCCGATGCGGTGGCGGCCCGGTTGAAGCGCGGCCGGCTGCTGCACGCGAGGCGCCACCGCTTCGTGGTCCTGGTCGAGGAGGCCGTACTGCGGTACCGGATCGGCGATCGGGAGACCATGGCCGACCAGCTCGACCACCTGCTCTCGGTGATGCCGCTCCCGTCCGTCGCCCTCGGCGTCATCCCGTTCTCCGCCCGGCGCCGCATCTGGCCGCTGGAGGCCTTCTACCTGTTCGACGACGAGGAGGCCTCGGTGGAAACCCTGACCGCCGAGATCAGCGTCGTCCAGCCACGCGAGCTGGCGGACTATCATCGCGCCTTCGCCGAGTTGACCAGGATGGCGGCCTACGGGGCCCCCGCACGGGCCCTGATCTCCTCGGCGATGGAGGCACTCGGGTGAGTGACCGCAATCAGCCGCAATCGCGTTGAGTGTCCGGCCGCTCACTCCCTACCGTCGGAGTCGCCACCGGCCGGCACCCCAACGTATCGGCCGGGCCGAACCGATCGAGGGAGCACGGCATGAGCCTCGTGCACACGGAACGCACCACCGGACGAACCCTGGTCGACAACACGCTGTTCGAACGGCTGGTCCATCGAGTCGCGCACGACCACGCCATGGAACGGCAGCTCGCGGAACGGGTCGTGGATCAGGCGCTGGCCTTCCTCGGCGCCTGCGCCGCCAGCCCCGGCGCCCGGCTGTCGCCGTCGCACTTGGTCGACCACGGTTGGCACGCCTTCCTGATGTACACCCGCGAGTACGCCGCGTTCTGCGACCGCATCGCCGGCTCGTTCCTCCACCACCGCCCGGAGGACGGTGACGGCCTGGTGAGGGGCCGGGCCGTCGCCGCGACCACGGCGGCGCTCCGGGCCGCCGGCTTCCAGGTGGACCCGGAGCTGTGGGCCGTGTCCGCCAACTGCTCCGAGGGCAGCGGTGGCGACGGCTCCGACACCAGTGGAAGCGGAAGCTGCCCGCAGTGCCACCAGGGCTGCCACAACTCCAACTGACCGACCCGCCCTTGCCCCGAGGAGCACCATGCGCCACCAATGGACCGACCTTCCCCCTGCGGTCCATGGCCTGATCGCCGAGCGGTGCGGCGCCGTCACCGCCGTGACGGCGCCGGACGCGGGCGAGATCGCCGAGTTCGCCGCCACCGTGGACGGCACCGCCGACCGGGTATTCGTGAAAGCCGCCCGACTCGACAGCCCCAACCTCTGGATGGCCCGCAAGGAAGCCCAGGCCGCCCCGGTGGTCCGGGGGATCGGGGCAGGCCTGCTGTGGCAGGCGGAGGCCGGCGGCTGGCTGGTCATCGCCTTCGAGCACGTGCCCGGGCGGCACGCCGACCTGTCCCCCGGTTCCTCCGATCTGCCGCTGATCGCGGGCACGCTGGCCGCCCTCGCCGACCGGCTCACCCCGGCTCCCCCGCTGCGGACGCCCAGCCTCGCGCAGCGCTGGACCGGCTCGGCGCTGTGGCGTGAGATCGCCGCCGGAGACGGCCTCACACCATGGCAGGCCGAGCGTCTGGACGCGCTTGCCTCCTTGGAGACCCGGGCGCCGGAGGCCGTCACCGGTGACACCCTCGCCCACACCGACATGACCGGACCGAACATCCTGGTCAACGGCGCGAGGGTACGGATCATCGACTGGTCGTGGCCCGCCCCCGCCGCCGCCTGGGTCGACACCGCCTCGCTGGCCCCCCGACTGGTCGCCGCCGGCCACACCGTCGGCCGCGCGCGGCAGTGGGCGATGACGGTCCCGCACTACGCCGCCGCCGATCCCGCCGAGGTGGCGGCGCTGTCCTCTGTGATCGCGGCCCGGTGGCGCCTCCGTGCGATTCAGGACGGCGGGCCGTGGACCGCCCTGTCGGCAGCGGCTGACCGGTGGGTGGGCGACCTCCTGAGCATCTGACAGCCAGGCGACACAATGCCCCCGCCCGACCCCAGGGCGGGTTCTATCGATCCCCGCAACACCCTGAAGTTCAGGGAGTTGCGGGGATCGTGGATTTCGAGGTGTTGAAGGCGAGGTT
>NZ_JBHVIV010000176.1:0-5870 GCF_042799475.1 Kitasatospora sp. NPDC057692
CGGCTGCACCTCGGCGGAGACGAGTCCGAGGGCGGGCTCGCGGCCGGGCCGGGTCCGGTCGTGGGGAGCGGCGGGAGCGGCGGGCGCCGAGGGTGGCGCCGACGGGTCGGCCGGGGGTGCGGGCGGCCCGGCCCCGGCGTCCGCGGGCGCCGTCGGCGCGACGGCTCCGGGGTCGGCGGCAGCGGGCGGTGCACCCGGGGCGGGCACGGGAAGCGACGGCCCCGGCACCGGCGGCAGGTCGAGCGGGACCCGGTCCTGGGCGGCCGGCAGGGACACCGCGGGCCCGCCGAGCTCCTCCGGAGCGGGCAGCAGCTGGGACAGCAGGGCGCCGGTCGTCACGCCGACCAGCAGTGCCAGGGGGAAGGCCCCCGTCCTCGGTGCGCGCACGATACCGGCCCCCTCCCCTCGCCCCCTGGAAGGACACCTTAAGCGTGACTCTCGGGAAGGTTAAGAGGGAACCGCCACCCGTCCTGCTCCGGACCGGCGGAAGCGGCTCCGGCAACGGGACGATCCGGATGGTTCGGGCGCGGAACTCCGCGCCCGGCGGCTCCGCCCCTCTCCCGGGCGCCCACGGCAGAGGGGCCGGCCCTCCCGCACACGGCGGGGGGACCGGCCCCTCAGGGGATCAGCGGTGCGCTCAGGCGTCGCCGCCCGCGGCGCCCGGGTCGGCCGCCGCCACGTCGAGCAGCTGGTAGCGGTCGATCGCGTCCTTCAGCGCGCTGCGGTCGACCTTGCCCTGCTTGGCGAGCTCGGTGAGCACGCTCAGCACGACCGACTGCGCGTCGATGTGGAAGAAGCGACGGGCCGCACCGCGGGTGTCGGCGAAGCCGAAGCCGTCGGCACCCAGCGACTGGTACTGACCCGGCACCCAGCGGGAGATCTGGTCCGGCACCGCGCGCATCCAGTCGGACACGGCGACGAACGGGCCCTCGGCGCCCTGGAGCTTGCTGGTCACGTACGGGACGCGCTGCTGCTCCTCGGGGTGCAGCAGGTTGAACTCCTCGGCCTCCACCGCGTCGCGGCGCAGCTCGTTCCAGGAGGTCGCGGACCACACGTCGGCCTTGACGTTCCACTCGTCGGCCAGGATCCGCTGGGCCTCCAGGGCCCACGGCACGGCCACGCCGGAGGCGAGGATCTGGGCCGGGATCTGGCCGGCGGTGCCGGGGGCGTACCGGTGCAGACCCTTGAGGATGCCCTCGACGTCCACGTTCTCCGGCTCGGCCGGCATCTTGATCGGCTCGTTGTAGACGGTCATGTAGTAGAACACGTCCTCGCCGTGCGGGTGCTCGGCGCTGGAGCCGTACATCCGGCGCAGACCGTCCTGCACGATGTGCGCGATCTCGAAGCCGTACGCCGGGTCGTACGCGACGACACTGGGGTTGGTCGAGGCCAGCAGGTGCGAGTGGCCGTCGGCGTGCTGCAGGCCCTCACCGGTCAGCGTGGTGCGGCCGGCGGTGGCGCCGATCACGAAGCCGCGGGCCAGCTGGTCGGCCATCTGCCAGAACTGGTCACCGGTGCGCTGGAACCCGAACATCGAGTAGAAGACGTAGACCGGGATCAGCGGCTCGCCGTGGGTGGCGTAGGACGAGCCGGCGGCGATCAGCGAGGCGGTACAGCCCGCCTCGGAGATGCCGTCGTGCAGCATCTGGCCGGACGGCGACTCCTTGTAGGCCAGCAGCAGCTCGCGGTCGACCGACTCGTAGGTCTGGCCCAGCGGGTTGTAGATCTTCGCCGAGGGGAACAGCGAGTCCATGCCGAAGGTGCGGTACTCGTCGGGCGCGATCGGCACGAAGCGGTTGCCGATGCCCTTGTCCCGCATGAGGTCCTTGAGCACCCGGACGAACGCCATGGTGGTGGCGATGGTCTGGTTGCCGGAGCCCTTCTTGACCGCCTTGTAGGCGTCGTCGCCCGGGAGCTCCAGCTGCCGCGGCCGCACCTTGCGGGTCGGCACGTAGCCGCCCAGCTCCTTGCGGCGGTCGTGCATGTACTGGATCTCCTCCGAGTCACGGCCCGGGTGGTAGTAGGGCGGGTAGCCCTCCTCCAGCTGCTTGTCCGTGATCGGGAGGTGCAGGCGGTCGCGGAAGCGCTTCAGGTCCTCGACCGTCAGCTTCTTCATCTGGTGCGTCGCGTTGCGGCCCTCGAAGTTGGGGCCCAGCGTCCAGCCCTTGACGGTCTGCGCCAGGATGACGGTCGGCTGGCCCTTGTGCTCGCGGGCCGCCTTGAAGGCCGCGTAGACCTTGGCGTGGTCGTGGCCGCCGCGACCCAGGTGCTGGATCTGCTGGTCGGTCATGTTCTCGACCATCTTGCGCAGCCGCAGGTCGCCGCCGAAGAAGTTCTCGCGGATGTACGCGCCGGTCTCGGTGGCGTAGGTCTGGAACTGGCCGTCCACCGTGGTGTTCAGCTTGTTCACCAGGACGCCGTCGCGGTCCTGGGCGAGCAGCGGGTCCCAGCTGCGGTCCCAGACCAGCTTGATCACGTTCCAGCCGGCGCCGCGGAACTGCGACTCCAGCTCCTGGATGATCTTGCCGTTGCCGCGGACCGGGCCGTCGAGGCGCTGCAGGTTGCAGTTGACCACGAAGGTGAGGTTGTCCAGGCCCTCGCGGGCGGCCAGGGACAGCTGGCCGAGCGACTCGGGCTCGTCCATCTCGCCGTCGCCGAGGAAGGCGTACACGTGCGAGTCGGAGGTGTCCTTGATGCCGCGGTGCTCCAGGTAGCGGTTCATCCGGGCCTGGTAGATCGCGCCGAGCGGGCCGAGGCCCATCGAGACGGTCGGGAACTCCCAGAAGTCCGGCATCAGCCGCGGGTGCGGGTAGCTGGAGAGGCCGTAGGGGGCCTTCGACTTCTCCTGGCGGAAGGCGTCGAGCTGCTGCTCGCTGAGCCGGTCCAGCAGGAAGGCGCGGGCGTAGATGCCGGGGGAGGCGTGACCCTGGAAGAAGATCTGGTCGCCGGACTCGCCCTCGGCGTCCTTGCCGCGGAAGAAGTAGTTGAAGCCGACGTCGTAGAGCGACGCGGAGGAGGCGAAGGTGGCGATGTGGCCACCCACGCCGATGCCCGGGCGCTGCGCCCGGGAGACCATCACCGCGGCGTTCCAGCGGGTCGCGTTGAGGATCTTGCGTTCGATCTCCTCGTTGCCGGGGAAGAACGGCTCGTCCTTGGTGGCGATGGTGTTGACGTAGTCCGTGCTGCGCATCTCGGGCACGGCGACACGCTTCTCGCGGGCGCGCTCGATCAGCCGCAGCATCAGGTAGCGGGCACGCTCACGCCCCCGCTCGTCGATGGCCGCATCGAGCGACTCCAGCCATTCCGCGGTCTCCTCGGGATCGAAGTCCGGGACCTGACTCGGAAGGCCGCCAATGATGATCGGGTTGCGATCGGATCCGGAAGCCACGCTGTTCCTTCACTGTCGGTCGAAACTGAGGTGTGTCGCGCCGCCTCCATCGTGCTACCGCGCTCGGAGATCCGTCATCTCTACCGATCGGTAACCGCTCTCCCTGACAGAAGGAGCGGTCTGGTGATGTGCGGTTCGGACAGTGTCGTCCGGGCCGCGCACCCCCGGGTGTTACGAACAGAGGTGGTCCGACCTGGTTTCCCTTCCGTCCGATGGCGGACGGCCGGGGTGAGGGCCAACAGGAGACTCTACGCCCGCGCACGCGCGGACCCGAATGCCGTTCGCATCTCGGGCGTGCGTACGGCCTGTGGACCAGGACCTCCCGAAGCATCCTTGTCCTATGCAGAGAAGGGCAAATCGGTGTGATTCCCGACACGTCGCCCGGCGTGTCCCGGCGCGACACGTCAACCTTTGGAGGGGATCGGGGGTCGGGTACTTGCGCGAACCGCCGCGCCCGTGTGGACTACGGCCACAGCCCCGGCATGGACGCCGGGCCGAATACTGGAGGTTATTCCCGTGAGCGCGACCGCGGACCCCGCGGACAAGTCCAACCCGGCAGCCCGTCTCGGCTTCGAAGAGGGCCAGATCATCCAGGAGCTGGGGTACGACGAAGACACTGACCAGGACCTCCGCGAGGGCATCGAGGAGATCACCGGGACGGATCTCGTCGACGAGGACTACGACGACGTCGCCGACGCCGTCCTGCTGTGGCACCGCGACGACGACGGGGACCTCACCGACGCCCTCGTCGACGCCCTGGAATACCTGGCCGAAGGCGGCCTGATCTGGCTGCTGACGCCCAAGACCGGCCGGGACGGCCACATCGAGGCCTCGGACATCGCCGACGCCGCGAAGACCTCCGGCCTCTCCCAGACGAGCTCGATCGCGGTCGCCAAGGACTGGGCCGCGACCCGTCTGGCGACCAAGTCGACCGCCAAGCCGGGCAAGCGCTGAGCGCCGCCTGACGGGCCGCACCGGGCCCCGCCGGAGCATCCTCCGGCGGGGCCCGGTCGTTTTTCCGGCGGGCCGGCCCCGGTCGGCGCTCCGGCCGGCCCGAGGGCGTCCGGCGGGCTTCCGGACGGCCGAACCGTTCGCCCAGGGCGAAAGCGGTGGCCCCGGAGGGCACAGGGCTCACCCGTCCGGCTCAACCGCTCCCGGTGAATGCGAGGATGGCGCTCGTCGCGCCACCCGCGCGGCCCAGTCGCGTCGAGTGGGAGAGGTCCCCGCATGGCCATCGAGATCGGCACCGAGGCTCCGGACTTCGAGCTCAGGAACCAGCACGGCGAGCCGGTCCGGCTCTCCGACTTCCGGGGCGAGAAGAACGTCGTCGTGGTCTTCTACCCGTTCGCGTTCACCGGTGTCTGCACCGGCGAGGTCTGCGCGATCCAGAAGGAGCTGCCGCGCCTGCAGAACGACGAGGTGCAGGTGCTCGGCGTGTCCAACGACTCGCCCTTCAGCCAGCGGGTCTTCGCCGACCAGGAGGGCCTGGAGTTCCCGCTGCTCTCCGACTTCTGGCCGCACGGCGAGGTCTCCCGCGCCTACGGCGTCTTCGACGAGGAGAAGGGCTGCGCCGTCCGCGGCACCTTCGTGATCGACAAGGCCGGCGTGGTCCGCTGGAGCGTCGTGAACGGCCTGCCGGACGCCCGTGACGAGCAGGAGTACCTGGCGGCCGTCGGCGCGCTCTGAGCCGCCCGCGGGCTTCGCCCCGCCCCCGTCCGGCCGGTTCCCCGGCGCGGACGGGAACCCCGCACTACGATCGGCTCGTTGGCTGGTCAGAGGCCCGGGACGGTTCCACCGCCGGAGCCCCTGACCGCACCACGGGGGCACCGAGGAGTGCCTCCCGAATCTTGGAGGACAAGTGGGTGTCAGCCTGAGCAAGGGCGGCAATGTCTCGCTCACCAAGGAGGCCCCTGGCCTGACCGCCGTGGTGGTCGGCCTCGGCTGGGACGTCCGCACCACCACGGGCACGGATTTCGACCTGGACGCCAGCGCACTGCTCTGCAACGACCAGGGCAAGGTCGGCGCGGACGGCAACTTCGTCTTCTTCAACAACCTGAAGAGCCCCGACGGCTCGGTCGAGCACACCGGTGACAACCTCACCGGTGAGGGCGAGGGCGACGACGAGGCGATCAAGGTCAACCTGGCGACCGTGCCGGCCGACGTGGAGAAGATCGTCTTCCCGGTGTCCATCTACGACGCCGAGAACCGGTCGCAGAACTTCGGCCAGGTCCGCAACGCGTTCATCCGCGTGGTGAACCAGGCGGACAACAAGGAGCTGGCCCGGTACGACCTCACCGAGGACGCCTCCACCGAGACCGCGATGGTCTTCGGCGAGCTGTACCGCAACGGCGCCGAGTGGAAGTTCCGCGCGATCGGCCAGGGCTACGCCTCCGGCCTGCGCGGGATCGCCCAGGACTTCGGCGTCAACGTCTGAGTCGGGCGGGCCGCTGACGGCCCGTGCAGGGAGCTGTCTCTTATACAC
>NZ_JBHVIV010000177.1:0-5578 GCF_042799475.1 Kitasatospora sp. NPDC057692
GTTCAGCCGAGCGCGGCCGGACTGCGCGGCCCGGCGGCGGCCCGCGGCCCGGCGCCGGCGCCGGCGGGGGCAGCGGCAGGGGCGGCCGACACCGGTCGGGACACCGCCGGGAGCCGCGGGCGCAGCAGCAGCGCGGGCGGCACCTGATCGGGGAAGCCCAGGCGGAGCAGCCCGTGGCCGATCCCGGCCAGCCCGGTGAGCAGCCCGGGGTGGGGGACCTGGTCGGGGGTGCCCGAGCGCGGGCCGTCCTGGTCGACGGCGGCCAGCAGCGCCCCGGCCCGGCGGACCCACGGGGTGCGGCCGGCGGCCGGCCCGTGCCGGCCGAGCAGCTCCAGTACGCCCAACTCGCCGTGGCAGAGGCTGTGGTCGCCCAGCGGCGCGGCGCGGGCGGTGTTCCGGACGGCGCGCTGGGCCCAGTCGGCGAGCCGCCGGTCGGCGAGTGCCAACGGGCTGTCCACGACGGCGAGCGCGATGCCGGGGCGGCCCCGGCACCAGGAGCCCTCGCGGGAGCGGACGGCGGTGGCGGTCCGCAGGGCGGCCAGCCCGGCCCGGTGGTGCGGGCCCTCGGGGGGTTCGCCGACGGCCTCGGCGTAGCGCAGCAGGGCCCAGCCGACGCCGGCCGAGCCGTGCGCGAACCCGGTGGCGGCGGTGGCGGGGTGGGCGGCGAGCCGCTCGGCGCAGCGGCCGGCGGCGGTCAGCGCGGCGGCGGCCGTGGCCCGTCCGGCGGGCCCGTGCGCGGCGGTGCCGTCGGCGCCCGCCGCGTGCACGGCGAGCAGCGCGGCCAGCCCGCCCGCGGTGCCGCTGTGCACACCGGGGTCGTCCTCCCGCTCGGCGGCGGCCGCCGTCAGCGCCACCGCCGGGCCGCTCCACGAGGCGACCGGCGGATCGTCGAGCAGCCGGGCGAGTTCGGTCAGTGCGTAGGCGATGCCGCCGAGGCCGGTGTACCCGCCGGAGCCGACGGCGGCCGGGTGGTCGGGGTGGGCGGCGAGCGAGTCCAGCAGCCCGGGGACGGGCACCAGCGCCCGCCGGGCGACCTCGGCGTAGCGCTCGGTCCCGGTGAGCGCGGCGAGCTGGGCGAGGAACAGCGCCGTGCCGGTGTAGCCGCCGGCCAGGTCCGCGCCGAGCGGCCGCACCCGCCAGTAGCGGTCGGCGAGCAGCTCCATTCCGAGCCAGTTGGTGCGGGAGCGGCCCTGGTAGGCGGCGGCGACGAGCTGGTCGCCCACACCCCGGGCGGCGGCCAGCAGCCGTTCCGGTTCGGGGGCGGTGGCCCAGACGTTCTCGGGGCCCGGACGGCCGGGCCGGTGCGCGGGGGTTCCGGCGGCGCCCGCCATGGCCGCGCGGACGATCCACTCCTGGTCCTTGCGGTCGACGGCGCCGAGCGCGGCGAGCTTGACCTCGGCCCGGGCCAGCCCCGCCTCGGCCAGTTCGTTGGGCAGCCGGCGCGCGTCGGAGGTCCACAGGTCGCGCGAGCCGGGCCGGGTGGTGAACAGCGGGACGTCGCCCGACCACAGGTCGGCGACCTCGTGGCCGGCCAGCCCGGGGTGCCCCGGGTCGTCGACCGCGTCCGTGCGCAGCAGGTCGAGCACGGCCTGCCGGGCGCCCGCCTCGCGCAGCACGTCCGGGTGGGTGGACTCGTCGAGCAGCCGGGCGTAGACCCGGGTGGCCCGCGGCACCACCCGCACCTCGGCGTCCGCGAAGCAGCGCAGCAGGCCGCGCGGGCCGGTGAGTTCGTCCCGGCCCTCGGCGAGCGCGGCGTACCCGGCGCGGAAGCCGGCCACCAGCGCCTCGGTGTGCTCGGCGGGTTCGACCGGCGCGCCGCCCAGCTTGGGCCGGTTGTGCGCCTCGCCGAACGGCCGGGGGCGGCGCACCAAGCGCATCTCGTCGGTGCCGGCGGCCGCCCAGTCCACGCCGTCGACCGGGGACAGCCGCCGCCCGGTGCAGCCACCGCCGATGCCGGAGACGTCCACGGCGCCGTCGTCGCCGATCAGCAGCTGCGGCAGCAGGCCGACCCGGTGGACGGACTCGGCGAGCGCGCGGGCCGCCGGGTCCCCGGCGAACCCGGCGCCGGAGCCGGGGACGGCCGGGTGGAACAGCGTCTCGACGTCCACCAGCACCGGTTGGTCCCCGCAGGCGACCAGGTTCTCGAAGTGCAGGTCGGTGCCGTCCAGGACGTGCAGCAGGGCGAGCAGCGCGCCCAGCCGGCGGTAGAAGCGCTCGACTTCGTAGCGGGTCAGGCAGGGACGGGCCTCGGCGTACTCGACCCAGCCGTGGGAGCCCCGGTCGAGCACGCCCAGCGCGCGCAGCCGGGGCACCCCGGGCCGTCCGCCGTACCAGCCGAGCAGCGTGTTGAAGTGCCGGTGCGCGGCGGTCGGCCGGGGCCGGTGGACGACGGCGGCGCCGTTGGCGAAGTGCAGCACGGCGACCGCCCGGCCGCGCCGGTGGCGGTCGCCCGCGTCGGCGGTGACGGCGACCAGCGCGCCCGGGTCGCGGCCGCGCAGCAGGCCGGCGACCAGCAGCGGACGGTCGGCGGTGAACCGGTCGAGCAGCTCGGCGTGGGCGTCGGCGGCGTCCAGGCAGGCGCGGGCCAGCACCCGGGCCAGTACGGGGTAGTCGCGCAGCAGCGCGGCCAGGCCCTCGCGGCGGGCGGTGAGCGCGAGGAACGAGCGGAACCGCTCCTGCGGGGTGCCGCCGGCCAGCCGCCCGGCTCCGCGCGCGGTGTGGAGCTCCAGGACGAGGGTGCGCGCGGCGATCCGGGCCAGCCGCTCGGTCAGCCGGGCGGTGAACTCGGCGCGCAGGGCGGCCAGGTCGATCCGGCCCAGCTGGTCGGCGGCGCGCACGGCGGGCGACAGCGAGGTCAGCAGCCGCACCTGCGCCCGGTCGGCGAAGGGCTGCAGGACGAGCGCGAAGCCGCTCAGGCCCGGGTAGGCGGCGCGCGGCACCATCGGGCGCACCGGTGCGGCGGCCACCGCGGCCTCGGTGAAGGCGGCCCAGTCCGGGCGGACGGCCGGGACCGGCCGGCCCGGTGTCAAGCCCCGCTCCCACCACGGGGGGCCGCCGGCACGGGGGGACCGGAGGCGACCGGGGTGGGAGCGGGGAGCCTGGGGGGCGGGGTGGAGCCGCTGCGGGTCCGGCGGCCCGGACGGGCCGGGGCGCGCGGATCCCGCGGATGGTGCGGGTGGTGCGGTCGGTGCTGCGGGGAAGTCGCCGGGCATCGGAGTGTGCGGGAACGGTGTGGTCGAGGGGACCGGCGCGGCGACCGGGCCCTGAACCGGTCCTGCGCCCCCGTCGAGGCGCGTGCTGCGCACGGCGTCCACCTCTGCCACCACCGCACCTCCGATGCCGGGAGAGAGCCGCGCTGCCGTCGAAGGCGCTGCCCTCGTCGCTGATCCTGTCGCCGGTGCGGCCGTCGGGGCATGGGGGACGGGCCCCCATCTTTGTGACGGTCGGCCCGCACGATCCGCCGTGCCCCCGTCCATCGGCGGGGGCGGGCCCACCCCGGGTCCTACCCGCGGGTGAGCGGCAGTCGGGTGGACACCGCGGGGCGGCCGTTCACGGTGGGCACCGCGGGCTCCCGCGCGTCGACCGGCCCGAACGCGGCGAACAGCCCGTCCGGCCGCGCCCGGGGCGTGGTGACGGCGGACCGCGCCGCCGCTCGTCGTGAGGACCGCGAAGCCGCCGGGGTGCGGCACCCGGTGCGGTTCGGCGACCGGCGGGCGCGGGCGGGCGGTTCGGGCGCCGGGTCCGCGCCCTCGACGTCGGTGAAGCCCGGTGCGGAGGGGGCGCCGGCCGGCCGGACGCAACCGCACCCGGGGCCGGGGAGGGCGGCGCCCCGGCCGGGGCCCGCCGTCCAGGCGTGGTGCAGGCGATGGCCGGTGGTCCCGGTGGTTCCGGTGGAGTTCCGGTGCGCGGACCGGTCGTCAGGGGCCGACATGGGCCGATGATGCCACGGGTGAACGGCTGCCGCGCGGCCGGGGTGCACCGGGGGCGGCGGGGCCGGTGGGCGCGGTCCGATGGGGCCGTTCGGCCCTTGTGAGCGCGGTGCCGGGGAGGGATGGTGATCGCCGCGTCGCAGTGCGGGGCCGCCGGGGGCGGGTCGGCGCGGCAGGACCAGAGTGTGGCGGAACGGGAAGAGGCCTGAGGTGGGCGAGTTGGTCACGGTGCGGGTGTGCGAGGGGATTTCGCGGGGCTTCGCGGCCGATGCGAGAGCCCGGATCGCCGCTGTGGTGGGAGGGGCGGACGCCCTCGTGGAGTCGCTGCGGGTACGGGTCGGGACGGTCGGCGCCGCACCCTCCGCCGGCGGACCGGACCGGGCCGGCGTGCTGACCCAGGTCAACGCCGAGGTGGACGGCCGGCGGATCCGCGTCCAGGAGGCCGCGGCCGACCTCGGCGAGGCGCTGGACCGGCTCGCCGACGGGCTGCGCGCCCGGATGACCGCCGCCGCCTCGGGCTGGACGCCCCGGCCGTGGCCGCGCCGGGCCCGTACCCGGGCCCTGCTGCCGGTGGTCGGCTCCGGGGCGCCGGCGGCCGCGGAGGCCGCCGGCGCGCGGGTCGGACTCCCGTCCCCCGCCTGGCCGCAGTCCATCGTGCGGCGCAAGCAGGCCCAGCTGGTCTGGTGCTCGCCGGACGCCGCGGCCCGCACGATGGACGCGATGGACTACGACATCCACCTGTTCACCGACCCGGCGACCGAGACCGACGCGGTGGTCTACCGGGTCGGCCCGACCGGCTACCGGCTGGCCCGTACGGTGCCGGCCGGACCGCCCACCGGCCCGGCCGTTCCGCTGACCCTCAGCCCTTGCGGCGCACCGGAGTTGACGGAGGACCGGGCCGTCGAGCGGCTGATCGCCGCCGACCTGCCCTACCTGTTCTTCGCCCAGCCGGGCTCCGGCCGCGGCCGGGTGCTCTACCGGCGCTTCGACGGCGGCCTCGGCCTGATCGCGGCCGCCTCGTGAGCGACGACGCCTTCCGCCGCCGGCTGCGTGCCCGGCGCCGCTCGGGCAGCGCGGTGCCGACGCCCCGCCGCTCCGGGGAGGTGGCGGGCCGGCGGCCGCCCGCCGGGGCGCCGCCGCGCGAACTGGTGCCGCTGGAACGCGGCGAGGCGCTGCGGCTGCTGGGCGGCGCGCCGTTCGGCCGGATCGTGTTCACGGTCCGGGCGCTGCCCGCGATCAGACCCGTCAACCACCTGTTCGTCGACGACACCATCGTGATCCGCACCCACGACGGCGCCGCGCTGACCGCGGCCACGCTGGGCAGCGAGGACACCGGGGTGGTGGTCGCCTACGAGGCGGACGCGATCGACCCGGTGACCCGGCTCGGCTGGAGCGTGGTCGTCACCGGCTTCGCCCGGCCGGTCACCGACCCCGCCCGACTGGCGCGCTACCGCGCCCTGTTGAGCCCCTGGGTGAACGCCTCGATGGACCACACGGTGGCCATCCAGCCGGACCTGGTGGCCGGCTACCGGCTCATCGCCGGCACGGCCGCCGCCTCCTGACCGGGGGCCCGCGATCCGCCCCGACGCGGGCCCCGACCCGGGTCCCGGTGGACCGGACGCCCCGCCCGTGAGGGGGGCGTCCGGTCC
>NZ_JBHVIV010000178.1:0-5198 GCF_042799475.1 Kitasatospora sp. NPDC057692
GGGCAGCCCGTAGTCGTAGAGGTCGGACTCCGCGGCGGCGGCGGCCGGGCGGGGGCCGGCCGGGCGGGGCGCGGGCGGCGGCAGCAGGCCGGGCAGCCCGTCGCGGCGCACGGCGAGCGCGGCGGCGAGCCGGGCGTACCGGACGGGCGGCGCCAGCGTGTACGGGATGCGGCGCGGTCCGGCGTGCAGCGGCTGCAGCACCCGGCACAGCTCGTAGTAGAGCTGGCGCTCGGTGTACCGCAGCCCGCCGGGCGCCCCGGCCCGGGCGGCGGCGACGGTCAGCGCGCCGTCCAGCAGCGGACGCAGCGTCATTCGCTTCCTGCCTCTCGTCGTCCCCGCGGTCACGCGGGGCCCTTCCCGAGGTGCGGGCCGCCCGGGCGGCCCTCCTCGGCCGTGCCGTCCGGCCCGGGCTCGGGCCAGGTCATGAAGCCCACGGCGAGCGCCCGCCGACGGGTGTCGACCGGGGTCTCCGGCCGCCCGGCCGCCGGGGAGCGCACCGGTCCGGTCCGCAGGGCGGCCGGGTCCCGGGGCGCCGGCGGCGCGGTGATCCGCTCGGCGGCCCGCTCGGCGAGCGCCAGCAGCCGCTTGGGCGGCAGCGCGGCCAGCGGGGTCCACCAGCCGTCGGCGAACCAGGTGCGCTGGCTGCCGGTCAGCTCGGGCAGCTCCCGCTCCAGCCGCGCCAGCAGCTCCTCCGAGCGGTGGAGGTCGCGCAGCAGCGTGTACCTGTGCTCGTTGACCAGCACGGTGCGCACCGAGAGCCCGGCGTCCAGCACCCGCAGCCCGGGGCGCCCGGCGCGGGCCTCGGCGACCCGCAGGTGGCCGTGCGGCGAGGCGTCGTGCAGCACCACCAGTGGCAGGCCCGCCGGGACGGCCCGCGGGTCGGTGACGACCAGCGCGCGGTGGCGCTCGTGGTAGCGGTTGGCGTGCAGGAAGGCGCTGACCGTCCGGTCCGGGCAGAGCACGGCGAACAAGGGGTCGGCGGGCGGCCGCCCGGGCTGGACCAGCCCGTCCTCCACCAGCCCGGCCGGCAGGGTGCCGTAGACCTTCCGCCAGCGGTCCAGCACGGTGCTGCGGAACGCGTCCTCGGTCCAGCGCGAGGACACCGAGGTGTCCGGCGCGGGTACGTCGGCCAGCCACCACGCGCGGATGCCGAAGCCGACCAGCGCGAGCGCGGCCAGCACGAGCCACGCGCTGAAGCCGGTCCCGCTGAGCGCGACGGCCACCACGATCGCCATCACCGCGAGGCCGATCAGGCCGGCCGCGTCGCTCGTGTTGCCGCGGAACCTCTGCGGCGGCCGCCCCCGGTGCTGCAGGGCGTAGGCGAGCTGCCCGCTGGTGACGGTCAGCCGGCCCTCGTCGGTGAGCTTCGCGGTCAGTTTGCGGATCCGCACGTCGTGCAGGCCGAGGCCGTCGACCTTGGGGTCGAGCGCGAACTCCTTGCGGCAGTACGAGCACCGGTGCCGGGGGCGCTGGCGTTGGAGCAGGTCCTTCTCGCAGTGCGGGCAGATCATTGCGGCACCTCCGGCACCGGCCAGCTCAGGAATCCGACGTGGCGTTGCAGCGCCCGTTCGGCGGCCCGCTCGGCCACCGCCAGGAGCCGCTTGGGCGGTTGGGCGGCGAGCGGGCTCCACAGGCCCCGGCCGAACCAGGCGCGCTCCCCCTCGGTGAGCGCGGGAAGCCGCCGCAGCCGTTCCTCCAACGGCGCGCGCAGCTGGTGCTCGTACAGCTGGACGGCCCGCTCGCCCGCCGCGAGGACGGCGCGCGCCGACACCCCGGCGTCCACCACCGTGCCGTCCGGCCGTGCGGCGCGCGCCTCGGCGGCCAACAGGCAGCCCTGCGGCGAGGCGTCGTGCAGGACCACCACCGGCAGGTCCTCCGGCAGCTCGCCGGGCGTGGCGACGAGCACCGCCCGGTACCGCTCGGGGAACCCGTTGGCGTGCAGGAACGCCGTCACCGTCGGGTCCGGGCAGAGCACGGCGAGCGCGGGCGGGCCGACCGGCGCGGCCGGCCGGACGGCGGACTCCTCGACCACGCCCGCCGGGAGCGCGCCGTGGACCGCGATCCAGCGCTCGACGACCGAGCGGCGGAACTCCGCGGCGCTCCAGGTGCCGCCGTGGCCGAGCGGCGAGGTCCATCGCGCCTCCTCCTGCTTCTGGCGCTCGTTCCGCTCCTGCCACGCGAGTTCGGCGCGCTGGTGGGCGGCCAGCTGCCCGCGCCGCCGCGGTAGCCGGACCAGCTCGGTCACCCCCG
Organism: Kitasatospora sp. NPDC057692; assembly: GCF_042799475.1. NCBI lineage: Bacteria > Bacillati > Actinomycetota > Actinomycetes > Kitasatosporales > Streptomycetaceae > Kitasatospora > Kitasatospora sp. NPDC057692. The sequence goes on from NZ_JBHVIV010000178.1 coordinate 2,251, forward strand.
CGTAGAGCGCGATGAGGCCGAAGCCGCCCATCGTGAGGGACAGGACGACGAAGCCGATCGGCAGGGTCAGCAGGTAGCCGGCGCCGGTCAGCAGCGCCGCACCGGCGACAACCAGGGCGGCCATGACGGCCGGATTCTCGTAGGTCGGGGGAACCGGCCGGCCGGTCGGGGGCTTGCCGGGCACGTGCCCGGGCGTCCCACTCCCGTGGAAGGCCCAGCGCAGCTGCTCCACCGTCAGGACGACCCGGCCGCCGTCGCCCAGCCGCTCCACGGCGCGCCGCAGCCGCAGGTCGTGCAGGCCCCGGGTGGTCTTCGGCTCCAGCGCGAACGGCTGCCGGCAGCGTCCGCAGACCCGACCGGTGCGCTCGCGGGCGGGTAACCGGGCCTCGCAGTGCGGGCAGATCATCGGCCGGACTCCTCCAGCGCCGCCGCCAGCCTGCGCAGCCCGGCCGCCAGCCGCTCCCGCCGGCCCACCGGCCCGATCCGCTGCTCGCGCTCCACCGCCCGCAGGGCCTCGGCGAGTTCGCCCTCGGCGCGGCGCTCCGCCTCGGCGGCGGTGATCGCGTAGTCCTCGTGGTCGATGCCGTACCCGGTGTTGGCGGCCAGGATGTTGAGCGGCTCGCGGCCCCGGTTGGCGAACGAGTGCGGCATCAGCTCGGGTATCCGGATCAGCAGCCCGGGGGTCAGCGGCACGTCCACCACCCGGCGCCGCTCGGCGTCGTACAGGCCGCAGGCGGCGTGACCGAGGCTGAGCACCAGGTGCTCGCCGCCGTGCGCGTGCGGGGTGAAGGCGCTGCGCGGGGCGACGATGCCGAGCTTGTACGTGGCGTTCGACGGCCGCTCCGGCGAGGTCTTGGCGTCGCCGACCAGGTAGTGCGCGAACTGGCCCTCGTCGATGAACCGCAGCAGCTCCTCACCGGCCGGGCCGTGCGCCGATCCGGGCCCCAACTCCCGGGCGCCGTCCCGGTCCGCGAGCAGGACGCGGCCGTCGGGGCGCAGCCGGTACAGCTCGGCGCCGGCCGGCAGCCGCCCGGCGAGCCGTTCGAGTTCCCGCAGACCGGACCGTACGGACATCGGCCACCCCACCCCCAGTTCGACCTGTGCGACGTCATCCCCGGTGACGCGGGTCACCGCGCGGCCGGTTCCCTCCGTCCGGGACCGACGTCGCGGATCTTACGCAACCGGGATGACATCGCCGAGGGCGGAGCGTCGACGGGGGGTCAACGGCCGCGGGCCACCACGAAGTCCGGCAGCGCGGCGAGGAACGCCAGCGCCTGCGCGGCCTCCTCGTCCGGCGGCTCCGGCGCCCCCGCCAGCACCGCGGCGACCTCCCGCCCGGCGGCCGCCACCAGCCCGGACGCCGCCTCCCGGGCGCTCGCCACGCAGTCGTAGGCCGCCATCCGGTCGAGCAGCCAGCCGACCTCGTCCGCCGTCCCGGGGCCGCGCTGCGCCCGGGTGAGGCTCAGGTGGCGCACCACCCGGGCCCGTTCGGCGGGGGTGGCGCGCTCCAGCAGGTGGATCAGCATGAGGGTGCGCTTGCCCTCCCAGAGGTCCCCGGCGATCTCCTTGCCGTACTCCTCGGCGGCCCCGGTCAGGTTGAGCACGTCGTCCTGGATCTGGAAGGCCGCGCCCAGGTACCAGCCGAACCGGTCCAGCCGGCCCGCCTCGCTGCCCGCGCCCCCGGCGACCAGCAGGCCGGAGCGGCACGGGTAGAGAAAGGTGTACCAGGACGTCTTCTTCAGGCACATCCGGTAGTAGTCGCCGCTGGTCAGCTCGCAGACGTTGTCCCGGATCCAGGCGATCTCCAGGGCCTGGCCCTCCAGGGACTGGCGGCACATCAGCTCGGTCTCCTCGAACAGCCGCCAGGCCAGCTCCCCGCCGAGCCCGCGCCGGTTGGCCATCACCCGGCGCAGGCCGAGCAGGTTGGTCGCGTTGCCGACGTTCAGCGCGACCTCGACGCCGTACCGGGCGGGCAGGGTGGGCGCCCCCCGGCGCAGTTCGCTGCCGTCCTGGATGTCGTCGTGGACGAGGAAGCCGTTGTGGAACAGCTCCACCGTGACGGCCGGGTTGAGGGCCCGTTCGGGCCGCCCGCCGAAGGCCGCGCAGGTGGCCAGGCAGAGCGCCGCGCGCAGGCCCTTGCAGGGGCGGGTCGGATAGTCGGCGGCCAGGTCGTAGAGGTACGGCGGGCTCTGCTCGGGGATGTGCCGCAGGAGTTCGGCGACGGTGCGCTCGCGGTAGCGGGCCAGGACGTGCTCGACGAGCGGGGCGCCGAGCGCGGGGGGTGCGGCCGGGGCCGTCACCCCTGCGGCCGCTGGTCGGGCCCGGTGCCGTCCTCCGCCCGGGCGGCGCGCTGCGGCCCGAAGGCGTCCTGCAGGCCGCGGTTGGCGAGGCCGGGAGCGAGCGAGCCGAGGCGGAGCAGCAGGTCGAGGACGTCGTGGGCGCCGGCGGTGAGCCGCTCGGTGTGCTCGGAGACCTCGCCGGTGGTGCCGGCGAGCACCCGCTCGCTGACCGCGTCGATGAGCTGGTGGGTGTTCTCCGAGACCCGGCGCACCAGCCGGTCGAACTCCTCCTGGTCGACGCGGTGCTCGGTGGCCAGCCGCTCGGTCGCCGCCCTGGCGTCGGTGATGCCGGCGGTCAGCTCGCGCTCCAGGACGGCCGCCGCCTCCATCACCGCGCGCGAGCCCTGCTCGCCCGACTCGCTGAACCGACCGGCGTCGGGCATGGCTGACCTCCTGGTTCGCGTCCCGGACGGGGCCGGGGGACGGCGGGCCGGTCCGGCGCCGGACAGCGGCGCCGCCTCGATCGCCGATGGTACACGGATGTGTGCGGAGCGTGTCCACGGCGGTGCGGGGCGGCGTTCGCCGGGGGCGCGTGCCGTGGTGCGCCGTCCCGGCCCCGGCGCGCGCCGCGGACGCGCGCCGCCCGCCGGCCGGGCGGCTCCCGCCCTG
>NZ_JBHVIV010000179.1:0-4968 GCF_042799475.1 Kitasatospora sp. NPDC057692
GCGGCCGCCAGCGCGGTGCCGGCGGGGGCGTCACCGACAGCCCGTCCGGCCGCGGCCGCGCCGCCGAGCAGCAGGACGGCCGCGCCGGCGGCGCAGGCCCAGCGCAGGTCCCCGTCGCCGGGCAGGGCGAGCAGGAACAGGCCGGTGGCGAGCGCGACCAGGGCGAGGATGAGGGCGAGGTGGTGGGTGACGGCGGGCCGCCAGGAGTCGCCGCGGGCGGCCATGCCGCTGCGCACGCCGTCCACCAGGTCGTCGAAGTGCACTTCCGGCAGGGTGTCGCGGCGCGGGCGCAGGTGGAGTTCCTCGCCGTCCCGGACACCGAGCGCCTCCAGGCTCAGCTCCTCGTCCAGGGGCGGGCCGCCGGCCCGCTGGAGCACCCAGCCGTCGTGCTCGACGCCGCTCTCCTCGACGCCGGGGCCCGCGTAGCCGAGCACCGTCGGCAGCAGGTCGGCGAGCACGATGTCGCCGGGCACGGCGAGTTCGAACGCGGCATCGGGTGCGCGGAACCTCAGTCTGCACAGTCCGGTCGCCGCCACTCCACCGCTCACCTGTCGCGCCTCTCGCTCGCCCGGCCTCTCCGGTCCCCCACCGGCTCTACGGGCGGCGGGGGCGGCGCGGTTCACCCGCGCGGCGCACCGGTGCCGGGCCGGGTGAACCGCGCGGGGCGCGGCGGCCGTTGGCCAGGGTGCGGTCCCGGTCCGCCGCCCGGGCGCGGTGGCCGCGCCAGGGTGCGGCCGGCCGCAGTGGAGCGAAGCGCCGCGGGCGCGGCGAGAGGAGAATCCCGTTGAGCGTGGTCCTGGTCGACCGTCCGCCCCGGCGCCCCGGACCGGAGATGCCGGACGGCGAGATCCAGCTGCAGGAGCCGCCCGGTCTGCCGGAGCCGCAGAGCGGCGTCTCGCAGATGCTGATGATGGCCCCGATGGCGCTGAGTTCGCTGTCGATGGTGATGATCTTCCTCAACCCGAACGGCGGCAGCGGCCCCCTCCAGTACGTCGCGATGGGCATGATGGGCCTGTCGGCGGTCGCCATGCTGGTCACCCAGCTGGTCCGGGCCTCCGGCGACCGCAAGCGGCAGCTGCGCGGCGAGCGCCGCGACTACCTGCGCTACCTGTCCCAGATGCGCCGCCAGGTCCGCCGCCACATCGTGCGCCAGCGGACCGCGCTGGCCTGGCGCCACCCCGCGCCGGGCTCGCTCGCCTCGCTGGTGCGGACCTCCCGGCTGTGGGAGCGGCGATCGTCCCACCCGGACTTCGGCGACGTACGGATCGCCACCGGTCCGCAGCGCCTCGCCGTCCGGCTGGCCCCCCTCGCCACCAAGCCGGTGGAGGACCTCGAACCCCTCTGCGCGCACGCGCTGCGCCGCTTCATCCATGCCTACGGCTCGATCGCCGACCAGCCGATGGCGGTCCACGTCCGGGGCTACGCACAGGTGCTGATCCGCTGCGCCGCCCCGGAGGGCGACGGCGCCGAGCCCGGTCCGGCGCCGGACCAGGAGCCGGCCCGCGCCCTGGCCCGGGCGATGCTCGCCCAGCTGGCCTTCTTCCACGCGCCGGACGAGCTGCGGATCGCCGCCGCCGTCGCCCCGGGGCGGCAGGCGGACTGGGACTGGCTGAAGTGGCTGCCGCACGCGCTGCACCCGACCGAGACGGACGGCGCCGGCCCGGTGCGCCTGGTGGCCGGCTCCCTGGTGGAGCTGGAGCAGTTGCTGGGGCCGGAGTTCGGCGAGCGCCCGCCGTACGAGCCGGAGTCGCAGCCCGCCCCGGACGAGCCGTTCACGGTCGTCGTGCTGGACGGCGTCCAGGTGTCCTCGGGCAGCCGGGCCGCGCTGGCCGGCTACCGCAACGCCGTGCTGCTGGACCTCGGCGACGCCCTGGAGTGGAAGCACAGCAAGTACCGGCTGCGGCTGCGGATCACCGACGACCGGCTCGACCTGGTCGGCGCCGACCGCAACCGCAACGACGAGACCACCGCGCTCGGGCGGCCGGACGCGCTCCCCGTGGTGGCCGCCCGCCGCTACGCGACCCTGATGGCGCCCTACCGGCTGGGCGACGCGGTGGACACCGCCGAGCCGCTGAACACCGACTTCGACCTCACCGCCCTGCTGGGCATCGGCGACCTGCACCGGCACGACGTGCGCCGTGCCTGGACCGACCGGCCGCGCGGCCAGCGGCTGCGGGTCCCGCTCGGCCTGGGCGCCGACGGCCGGCCCGTCGACCTCGACCTCAAGGAGTCCGCGCAGGGCGGCATGGGCCCGCACGGCATGCTGATCGGCGCCACCGGCTCCGGCAAGTCCGAGCTGCTGCGCACCCTGGTGCTGGCGCTCGCGCTCACCCACTCCTCCGAGACGCTCAACTTCGTCCTGGTGGACTTCAAGGGCGGTGCGACCTTCCTCGGTCTGGACCGGCTGCCGCACACCTCGGCGGTGATCACCAACCTGGCCGACGAGGCCGCGCTGGTCGACCGGATGCGCGACGCCCTGCACGGCGAGATGAACCGCCGCCAGGAACTGCTGCGGGCCGCGGGCAACTACAGCTCGCTGCTGGACTACGAGACCGCCCGGGCGGCCGGCACCCGGCTCGACCCGCTGCCGACGCTCTTCGTGGTCGTCGACGAGTTCAGCGAACTGCTCTCGGCCCACCGGGACTTCATGGAGCTGTTCATCATGATCGGCCGCCTCGGCCGTTCGCTCGGCGTCCATCTGCTGCTCGCCTCGCAGCGCCTGGACGAGGGCCGGATGCACGCCCTGGAGTCCCATCTCTCCTACCGGATCGGCCTGCGCACCTTCTCCGCCATGGAGAGCCGCGGCGTGCTCGGCGTGCCCGACGCCTACCAGCTGCCCTCGCAGCCCGGCAACGGCATCCTGCGCAGCGACATCGCCACCCTCACGCGGTTCAAGGCCTCCTACGTCTCCGGCCCCTACCGCCGCCGGCGCGGGGCCGCCCGGCAGGCCGCCGCGGCCGGGCAGGTGGTTCCCTACGACACCGCCTACGTGATGCCGCGCAGGCCCGATCCGGTGGCGGTCGAGGAGGAGACCACCGAGGAGGAGACCACCGTCACCCTGCTGGAGCTGGCCGCCGAACGGCTGCTGGACGCCGGGCCGCCGGCGCACCGGGTCTGGCTGCCGCCGCTGGAGGTCCCGCCGACCCTGGACGAGCTGCTCCCGCCGCTCGGCCCCGACCCCCGGTACGGCCTGACGCCGGAGGGCTGGTCCGGCCGGGGCGGGCTCGCCGCACCCGTCGGGGTGGTGGACCGGCCGTTCCAGCAGATGCGCGAGCTGCTGGTCGCCGACCTGTCCGGCGCGGGCGGCCACGTCGGCATCGCCGGCGGTCCGCAGAGCGGCAAGAGCAACCTGCTGCGCACCATGATCACCGGACTGGCGCTCACCCACTCGCCGCAGGAGGTGCAGTTCTACTGCCTGGACTTCGGCGGCGGCACGCTGTCCTCGCTGCGCGGGCTGCCGCACGTCGGCGGCGTCACCGGACGGCACGACCCGGAGCGGATCGGCCGCACCCTCGCCGAGGTCACCGCCGTGATCAGCCGGCGGGAGCAGAGCTTCGCCCGGCTGGGCATCGACTCGATGGCCGCCTTCCGCCGCCGCCGGGCGGCCGGGGACCCCGAGCTGGCCGACGATCGGCACGGCGACGTCTTCCTGGTCGTCGACGGCTGGAACACCGTCCGCCAGGAGCTGCCGGACGTCCTGCCGGTGTTCACCCTGATCGCCGGACGGGGCCTCAACTACGGCGTGCACCTGGTGGTGGCCGCCAACCGCTGGGGCGAGATCCTCGGCGGTCTGCGCGACCAGCTCGGCACCCGCTTCGAGCTGCGGCTCGGTGACTCCATCGACTCGATGATCAACATGCGGGCGGCCGCGACCGTGCCCCGGATCCCCGGCCGGGGCCTCACCGAGGAGCGGCTGCACTTCCTGACCGCGCTGCCCCGCATCGACGGCCACGGCGACGCGGACGACCTCGCCGAGGGCGTGGCCGACCTGGTGGACGCCGTCAACGAGCACTGGACCGGCCCCCGTGCGCCCGAGGTGCGGATGCTGCCGCTGCTCCTCGACGCCGCCGACCTGCCGGCCCCCGACGGCCGGCTGCGGGTCCCCCTCGGCCTGGAGGACACCAACATCGCGCCGCTCTGGCACGACTTCGAGGAGTCCCCGCACCTGCTGGTGGTCGGCGACAGCGAGAGCGGCAAGACCAACCTGCTCAAGCTGATGATCAAGGCGATCACCACCGCGTACACCCCGGACCAGGCCCGCATCATGCTGATCGACTTCCGGCGCGGGCTCTACGAGAGCCTGCCGGAGGAGTACCGGCTCGGCTACGCCGTCTCGGTGGACGTGGTCAAGCAGATCGTCACCGGCGCGGCCCGGGCGATGGAGGCGCGGGTTCCCGGCGAGGACATCAGCCCGGCGCGGCTGCGGCTGCGCGACTGGTGGACGGGGCCCGAGCTGTTCGTCATCGTCGACGACCTCGACCTCGTCCCGGCCGCCTCCCCCAACCCCTTCGAGCCGCTGCTCGCCCACCTCGCCCAGGGCACCGAGCTGGGCCTGCACCTGATCGTCGCGCGCGGCGCCAACGGGGTCGGCCGCGCGTACGGGGATCCGGTGCTGCGCCGGCTCCAGGACATCAACACCCCGGTGGTGCTGCTGTCCTGCCCGCCGAGCGAGGGCACGCTGTTCGGCAGCACCAAGCCGCGCGAACTCGCGCCGGGCCGCGCCCTGCACATCAGCCGCCGCAGGACGGTGCAGCTGCAGACGGCGCTGATGCCCGAGCCGGGCGAGCCCGGGGCGGCGTCGGAGGGGCTGCCGGAGGGGCCGGAGTGAGCGGTGAACCGGGGGCGCGGCGGCAGCCGTAGTCCAGGACGATGAGCCTCTCCCGCACCGGTGCGCGCCCCGGCGACCCCGCACCCCCGGCCGAGCCCCGCCGCCGCTTCGGATTCCGGCGCGGGCCGCAGGCGCTGCCC
>NZ_JBHVIV010000180.1:0-4870 GCF_042799475.1 Kitasatospora sp. NPDC057692
GTACTGCAGGGGGGACCCTGTGGGAGAGTAGGACGCCGCCGAACAATCTTTGTGGAGAACCCCCGCCGGGGATACCGGCGGGGGTTCTTTGCGTTCGGGGCCCTCTGGTGGTGACGGCTCGTCAGTTCTACTCTGGCGCCGTGATGAAGCGAACCGGAATTCGTAAGGGCGCGGCGGTGCTCGGGACGGCCACGGCGTTGGTAGTGGCGCTGTCGGCCTGCGGCAGCGACGGTGACGGGAAGAGCCAGGACGCGAAGTCGCCCGTGGGGTGGTACCGGACGGCCGACGACCTCTGCAAGGAGATCGGTCGCGCCGGTCTGCCGGGGAACGAGAGCGACGGTCGGGCCTCGGACGGGCCGGCGGATTCGGCCGACGAGGAGGAGTGGCGCTCGTGCCGGGTGGAGAGCACCGGCGGTGAGCGCGACGAGTACTGGCAGCTGGACCTGGACGCCCGCACCTACGACAAGAAGGAGGTCGCGTTCGGGTGGTACCAGGCGGGCCTTCACAATGCCCAGTCGCCCACGGAGACCCTTTCCCCGGATGCCCGCCGGCGGTTCGAGGAGACGGCTTCGACGGGCGAGGCCGGCTACCGCGCCGTCGTGCGGGACGAGAAGCGGAAGGACGTGGTCTGGAAGGGCGCGTTCGTCGACGGGAACCTGATCGTCCGGCTGCAACTGGAGTGCTATGCGGGCAGCACCGCCGACACGGAGGCCGTGAACGCGGTGAACACCTGTGAGAAGCAGGCCCGTTCGATGGGCGAGGAGCTGATGAAGCGGGTGCAGTCGAAGCTCCGGGTGGGCGATCTGACGGCTCGGCCGACGCCCTCCTGAGCAGGCGCCGGCCGAGCCGCCGTTCGGTGTCAGCTCTCCGGCTGGGCGGTGCCCCAGTTGGGACGGCTCTCCCCGAGGCCGGGGGTGTCGGTGATCCGGGCGGCGCCGGAGCCGTCGGCACGCATGGTGTAGAGCTCGGAGGTTCCGTCGGCGGGGGCCTGGGCGAAGGCGATCGCGGTGCCGTCGGGGGAGTAGGAAGCGACGCCGTAGGTGACGTCGGACGGGCCGGGGGTGAGCGCCTCGACGGCGGTGCCGTCGGGGTGGACGGTGTAGATGCCGCCGCCGGGGGCGTTGTCGGACCCGGCGGGGTAGGTGGTGAAGACGATGCGGCTGCCGTCGGGGGACCAGTTGGCGCGGTCGCCGGCCCGCAGTTCCCACGGGGTGAGGCGGCGCAGGCCGGTGCCGTCGGCGTTGACCAGGTAGAGCGCGCGGCTGTTGGCGGGCTGGCCGGTGGCGCTGGTCCGGTAGGAGAAGACGAGCTGCTTGCCGTCGGGGGCCCAGGCCGGGTCGGTGACGATGCCGGAGTACGGGGTGTCGTTGGTCAGGAAGGTGATCCGCTGGGCGGTGGTCCCGTCGGGGGCGATCACATAGAGGTCGCTGTACTGGACCTGCTCGGTCGTCGGGTCCGAGCTGCCCCAGGTCCGGGTGAAGGCGAGCTGTCTGCCGTCGGGGGACCAGGCGGGCGTGGTCTCCGCCTCGTTGAGGCAGTCGTCGGTGCCGGCCTCGCAGAGCGAGCCCAGCTGACGGGCGTTCTGCCCGTCGGCGCTCGCGGTCCAGATCCGGCCGGGGGAGTCGCCGCCGGTGCGGTCGAAGGCGAGCGTGGTGCCGTCGGGGGACCAGGAGGGGTGGTCGTCGCGGGTCCGGTCGGTCGGCTGGGTGAGTTGGCGGCGCGCCTTGCCGTCTGCGGTGACGGAGAAGATCGCGCTGGTGAGGCGGTCCTGGTCGAGGAAGACCCGGGCGGCGATGAGGCCGTTGCGGGCCGGCGGGGCGGTGGGGGTGGCCGCGGCGGCGCCGACCACGCCGGCGGTGGTGTCGGCGACGGCCGGTTCCACGGTGGGGGTGGGCGTGGGGGTGGGGGATTCGGCGCGGATCTCGCTGAGCGGGATCTCGCCGGGCTGGGCGCCGCAGCCGGTGAGCAGGGTCCCGGCAAGCAGGAGGCCCGCACCGGCGCGATGGCGGGTGCGGGCCGTGGCGGGGGTGGTGCGGTGGATGGTGGGAGTGGTCCCCGAGAGCCGTGTCCGTGTGCGGGTCATCCGCGTCTCATCTCCGTCTCCGATCCGTCCGGCGAGGCCGGGCGCGAGCCCCCCGAAGGAGCTGTCACTGTGTCAGATCGGAGGAAGGGGGACGGGCCGACACGCGACGGTCCGCGTCCGCTCGGGGACGGGGAGTCATCCGTTCGCGGGGCGCGCGGCCGGGCCGGGCCCGGTCAGTCGCGGGCGGCGCGGCGTTCGGCCTCCGCCTCGTCCTCGGCCTCGGCGACCTCCAGGGTGGGCGCGCTGCCGCCGAGCTGGGCCGGCAGCCACCAGCTGTCGTCGGGGCCGGAGGGCTTGCCGGGGTACTCGCGCTGGGCCCGGTCGAGCATCTCGGACATCGCGGCGCGCAGGCGGCGGGTGACCATGACGGGCTTGTCCTCGGGCGTCAGCACGATCGGTTCGCCGATCATGATGGTGACCGGGACGTGCCGCTTGGTGAGGGTCTTCGGGCGGCCCTTGGTCCAGAGCTGCTGGGTGCCCCAGAGGACCACCGGGAGCAGCGGGGCGCCGGAGTCGGCGGCCATCCGGGCGGCGCCGGTCTTGAACTTCTTCAACATGAAGGAGCGGCTGATGGTGGCCTCGGGGAAGACGCCGACCACCTCGCCGGCCCGCAGGGCGCGGACGGCGGCCTCGTAGGCGGGCTGGCCGTCGGTGCGGTCGACCGGGATGTGCTTCATGCCGCGCATCAGCGGGCCGGAGACGGCGTGCTTGAAGACGTCGTCCTTGGCCATGAAGCGGGTCTTGCGCTTGCCGCCGCGGTAGGCGCCGAGGCCGGCGAAGAGGAAGTCGAGGTAGCTGATGTGGTTGCTCACCAGCACCGCCCCGCCCTTGGCGGGGATGTGTTCGGCGCCGACGATCCTGATGCGCACGTCGAGTGCGCGGAAGACGGTCAGCGCGGCGCCGATCACCGGCGGGTACACGAGCTCTGCCACGGTCAGTCCTGACTTCGACGGGCCTGGCGGCCCGGTACGGCGGGTACCCGCGTGCCGTAGGTGGGGGCCGACCGGGGGCACGGCACACCGCGGCGGCCACGGGCGATACACGACGATGATCCCCCGAACGGGTGCCCGCTGTCACCTGAGCCGTCCCGTTGGGCGGGATCCGGCGGTGTGACGTGCGTGATGAGCCCGGGCGGGAACTTTTCCCACCCGGGCGTCCGGTCGGTTTCTTGTCCGTCGGGGCGGTCAGGCGGTCAGTCCGGCCCTGCTGCGGGCGCGGTGGACCAGGAGGTACAGCTCGCAGCCGAGGCAGTAGCCGAACGCGGCGTTGAGGAAGGCGGCGGCCAGCGCGAACCCGGTGGCGAGCAGGCCGAGCCAGCCGATCCCGGTGAGGAGGCCGACGGTGCCGACGGCGGCGAAGACCAGGCCGACGCCCTGGGCGAACCGGGGCGGTCGTTCGTCCTCGGTCTCGGCGGGCGGCGCCAGCCGGGGGCGGACCAGGGTGCGGTAGAGCCGGCCGTAGGGGGATCGGTGCAGCCCGCCGAATGCGCCGAGGGCGAAGACGAGGGCCTGGGCGGCGAGCAGGACGCCGCTGCCGGTGAGCAGGACGGCGATCAGGACGAGGGTGGTGAGGGCGGCGGCGAAGCGCGGCCCGCGGGGGTCGATCTGCACGGGGACTCCGGGGCGTGGGGGGTGACGGGGCGCGCGGCGGAAGGCGGCGACGGGCGCCCGGGACGGCCGGGGGTGCGCGTCAGCGACAGCGCGAGGCCGTGGCCCGGCACAGGTCGACCACCCGGCGGGTGGTCAGGAGCGGCTGTGCGGGGCGGTCGGAGTCCACGGGGCGATCGTACGCGGGCCCGCGCGCCCCGGTCGAGGGGGGTGTCGGGCCGAGGGACCCCGGGGCCGGGGCCCCGTTGCGGGGCGGAGCAGACTGGGGGGATGACCGGATGGGTGGTGTGTGTTGTCGCGCTCGTGGCCGCGAGCGCGTTCGGGCTGCTGCGGGCGAAGCGTGACGGGAGGCTGCGGGTGCGGGCGAAGGACGGGGCGGTGCGGCTGTCGGCGGCGGAGCTGGGGGAGCCGCTCGGGGCGCGGGCGACGCTGGTGCAGTTCTCCACCGCGTTCTGCCAGCCGTGCCGGGCCACTCGGCGGGTGCTGGCCGAGGTGGCGGGGATGGTGGACGGCGTGGCGCACGTCGAGCTGGACGCCGAGGAGCGGCTCGAACTGGTCCGGCGGCTGGACGTGGTGCGGACGCCGACCGTGCTGGTGCTGGACGCCGGCGGCCGGGTGGTGCGGCGGGCGGCCGGGCAGCCGCGGAGGGCGGATGTGATCGCGGCGCTGGGCGCGGCGGTCTGAGCTCCCGGGCGGGCCGGGCCTCCGGGCGGGCCGGGGCGCCGGGGTGCGGGCGGGGCGCGCGGGGTGCTCCCGAGGTGGGTCCGGTGGCGGAAGGGCAGCCCCGTCGGGTGGAGTCGGAGGTGGGCTGGGGCAGGATGGCTCTGACGGCGGCGCGGCCGTCCCGCGGTCCGCACCGGACCGGAGGTCTCCCCGGGGCTGCCGAGGGGGCCCGCGGGCGGCCCGGCCGGGACCGCGCGGCGTAAGCTACTGGTGAGTAGTGACCGTCGTGCTACTGGCGGGTATGCTGCCAGGAAGTTCCGGACCGGCACGGGAAACGCGCTGCCGGGAGGGGGCGCGAGCCGTGTTCGCGCCCACTTGCACAGCCGCAGCCGCCGGACGAGACCAGTACAGGAGACAGGCCGTGAGCTTGAGGATCGTTGTCTGTGTGAAGTACGTGCCGGATGCGACGGGTGACCGTCGTTTCTCGGACGATCACACCACCGACCGGGAGGGCGTG
>NZ_JBHVIV010000181.1:0-4641 GCF_042799475.1 Kitasatospora sp. NPDC057692
CCGGAGGGCCGGGGGCGGATCGTGCTCCCGGCCCTCCGGCGTTCCGCCGCGGGGCCGGGGGCCGGGGGCTGGGGGCCGGGGGAGCCGCCACTGGCGGGATCCGGCAGGAGGGTGCCCGCGCGGTGCGGGGGAAGCGGGAGGGGGCGGGGACGGTCGGCGCGCACGGGCCAGGACTCCGGCGGCGGCAGCGGCCGACGCCGGTCCGGCGTGGTCCCGACCGGGCGTACCGGCCGGCTGCGCGGGCCACGGCCCTTCGGTGACGGGCGGGGGAACGGCGGCGCGCGATCGGGTGGCGGTCGTCCGGGGGCGGGCGACGGTATCCGGCGGCGCGGCTGCGGCGCGGGGAGACCCGCCCACCGCGCGGCGGACGGCGCCGGTGTCCGGGAGCGGCGGAGAGCGCGTCAGCGGGGCCGGCCGGGCGTCGGGTGGTTGGAGCGCGGATCGCGGTCCCGGCCCTGCGGTGTGCCGTCGTAGTCGTCGCTGGTGGGGCGCGTCGGGCCGGGCCGTCGTGCGCTGCGCCCGCGGGACCGGCCGGCGGTCGGCGGCGGCCATGCCGGAGGGCCGGGAGCGGTGTTCCCGCTCCCGGCCCTCCGGTGATCCGCTCGTACGGCCGCGCGCGCTACTTGTTGGCGATCAGGCTCAGCCCGTAGAGGACGGCCGCGCCGCAGACGGCGAAGCAGGCGTAGGCGCCGGCCAGGGCCAGTCGGCCGCCGGCCACCGGGGCGTTCGGGCCGGCCGCCTCGCGGCGCGCGGTGAGCGCGGCCTCGCGGCGGGACAGGGCCAGGATGCCGAGGGCGAAGACGGCGACCACGGCGACGGTGATGCCGAAGCTGACACCGGCGGTCTGGGCCAGGGCGTTCCACTTGATGTGCATGGTGTTGCGAGCTCCTCAGCCGGCGGCGGTCAGGCCGCGACCGTGGTCGAGGCGGGGTTCGGGGTGGCGGAGGCGCCCGCCGGGCCGACCTCGGCCGGGGCGACCGCCACCGGGGTGACGTCGACCGGGGTGACGTCGGAGGCGTCGTTGACGTTGTCCGCGCCGACCGGCTGGCGGCGGGAGATGACCCACATCGCACCCGAGCCGGCCACCAGCGCGGCGCCGACCAGGACGACGCCCCAGGTGCCCCGCTCGGCCAGGTAGGCGGCGAGTCCGCCGACGGTGGCGGCGGCGGGCAGGGTCAGGCCCCAGGTGTAGACCATCCGGCGGACCATGCCCCAGCGCAGCTCGGCCTTCGGGCCGCCGAGGCCGGCGCCCATGATGCCGCCGGAGCAGACCTGGGTGGTGGAGAGGCCGAAGCCCATGCTGGAGGAGGTCAGGATGACCGTCGCGGCGGCCGACTCGGAGGAGAAGCCCTGGCGCGGGGTGATGTCCGCCAGGCCGCTGCCCATCGAGCGGATGATCCGCCAGCCGCCCATGTAGGTGCCGAGCGCGATCGCGGCACCGGCCGAGACGATGACCCAGGTGGGGGGCAGCGCGCCCTTCGGCAGGGCGCCGACCGAGACCAGGGTCAGGGTGATGATGCCCATCGTCTTCTGGGCGTCGTTGGTGCCGTGCGCCAGCGAGATCAGCGAGGAGGAGAAGACCTGGCCGGTGCGGAAGCCCTTGCCGACGGTCTTCTCGTCGCTCTTGCGGGTGATCGCGAAGGCGAGCTTGGTGGCGCCCCAGGAGGCCAGGCCGGCCACCAGCGGGGAGGCGACCGCCGGGATGAGGATCTTGCTGACCACGGTGTCGAAGTTGACGCCGTTGGCGCCGATGCCGACCACGGTGGCGCCGATCAGGCCGCCGTAGAGCGCGTGCGAGGAGCTCGACGGCAGTCCGCGCAGCCAGGTCAGCAGGTTCCAGAGGATGGCGCCGGCCAGTGCGGCGAAGATGATCTCCGGATGGATACCGGCCTTCTCGTTGACGATGCCGCCGGAGATGGTGGTGGCGACCTTCACGGACAGGAACGCGCCAGCGAAGTTGAGGAGTGCCGCGATGGTGACCGCGATCTTCGGCCGGAGGGCTCCCGTCGCGATGGAGGTGGCCATCGCGTTGGCGGTGTCGTGGAACCCGTTGGTGAAGTCGAAGGCGAGCGCCGTGATGATCACAACGGCCACCAGGAACGAGATGTGTTCCATACCCAAACAATCGTCGTAGTTGTCGCACTGACGTTGGTGTCGTGCGTGACGCTAGGGACGCTTGGTGAACGGAAGGTGAACTGGCATCGGAGTTGAGGTTCCGGTGGTGTCCGAGGGGTTGCCGGGACCTTTCCGAAGGGTGGCGTCCGCCGTGCTGAGCTGGACATTAGTGGAGATCCGTCCGCTTCGCCCGTTTTGCTGAGAGTTGCCTCACAGGGGCGGTCAAAAATTCATTGAGCCGTCCGGGCGGCGTCTGTTTCCGGCGAGTAACCCGTGGCAGGATCAGCCGGAGGTCCGGGGACCCCGGAACGCGGGCGGGACGGGAAGGGCGAGACCCATGGGCGGGGCGCGACGACGTATAGAGCTGACGGACGGACGGCGGACAGGTGCACCCGGCGGCCGGCGGCCGGCCTGGGTCCGGGCCGCGCTGCGCTGCGGCGCCGTCCTCGCGGCCGCCGCCCTGTCGCTGCCGCTGGCCACCTCCCCGGCCTGGGCCGACCCGGCCCCGACGGCCCCCACCGCTCCGGGCGCCGACGCCGCGGTCGGCGATCCGCTCGCCGAGGCCAAGGCCACCCTCGGCCCGCTGCTCGACCAGCTGCACGCGCTCTACCAGAGCGCCGAGGCCGCCACCGAGCAGTACAACGCGGCGGTCGACAAGGTCACCGTGCAGCAGGCCTCGCTCGCCGAGCTCAAGACCAAGCTGGAGCGCCAGCAGAAGCAGGTCGACGCCGGGACGGACATCGCCTCCCAGCTCGCCGCGGCGCAGTACCGCAACGGCTCCGCCTCCGCCTACGCCGAGCTGCTGCTCTCCAAGGACCCGTACGAGGCCGTCACCATCGCCGAGCTGCTCGCCGCCGCCAGCCGCTCGCAGAACGAGTTCCTCAACAAGCTGACCGCCGACCGCGACGCGCTCGGCGGGCTGAAGAAGCAGAACGAGGAGGCGCTCGCCACCTCGCAGACCCTGGTCACCCAGCAGGACGCGGCCAAGGCCAAGGTCGCCGCCGACCTCGCCGCCGTCGAGCAGCTGGTCTCCTCGCTCACCGGCGCCCAGCGCGCCGAGCTGGAGCAGGTCGAGAAGGCCAAGGCCGACGAGGCCCAGCTCGCCTTCCTCGCCAGCGGCGTGCTCGGCAAGGGCGAGCGCACCCCCTCGCTGGCCGGCCGCGCCGCGGTCGCCTGGGCGCTCGCACAGCTGGGCAAGCCCTATGTGTGGGGCGGTGCCGGGCCGGACGTCTTCGACTGCTCGGGGCTCACCTCGCAGGCCTGGCTGCACGCCGGCAAGCCGATCCCGCGCACCAGCCAGGAGCAGTGGGCGCAGCTCCAGCACGTCCCGCTCAACCAGCTGCGGCCGGGTGACCTGATCATCTACTTCGGGGGCGCCACGCACGTCTCGATGTACATCGGCGGCGGGCTCGTGGTGCACGCGCCGCGGCCGGGCTCGTTCGTCAAGGTCGGGCCGATCGGGGCCAACCCGATCCTCGGCGCGGTCCGGCCGGACCCGGACGGCGCGGCCGACGAGGCGGGCGGCGCCTGGAAGGTGCCGGACCTGCCGGCCGGCTGGGACGCGGTGACGCCGATCGCCTCCAGCCCGCTCAACCAGCCGCCGGTCCCGCCGGGCACCGTGGTGCCGCCGGTGGTGCCGGTCGCGCCGGGCACCCCGGCCCCGGGTACGGACCCGTCCACGCCCACCGCCCCGGGCACCCCGGACCCGTCCGCCACCGGCACGCCGAGCACCACGCCGACGGGGACGCCGACCGGGACGCCCACCGGCACGCCGACGGGAACCCCGACCGGCACGCCCACGGGCACCCCGACGGGGACGCCCACGGGGACGCCGACCGGCACCCCGACGGGAACCCCGACCGGCACGCCCACGGGTACGCCCACCGAGACCCCGTCGGGCACCCCGACGGCCACCGGCACCGGCACCGGCTCGCCGACCGCCACCGGCTCCTCCTCCGCGAAGGCCACCGGCACCGCCTCCGGCACCGGTACCGCCTCTGCCTCCGGCACCCTCGCGCCCACCCAGAACTGACCCGCCCCACCCGCACGGCACGAGGCCGGGCCCGAGATCCTTCTCGGTTCCCGGCCTCGGGCATGCCCGCTCCGCACCTGATCCCGTCGGCCTCGCCCGACTCGTTGACGGAACGTCTACCGGCGAGTGGTCCACTGCGAGCACAGGTTCCTTTCGAGACGTTGGAGGAAGATCGTGCTCAAGTGTGTGGCAGCCGCGGTAGCGGCAGTCGGACTGTGTGCGCTCAGCAGCGGCGTGGCGCTCGCAGCTGCGGCAGAGGACAACGGCGCCCGGCCGGCCGAGGCCTACCCGACGACGCCTGCCCTGAACACCCCGGACGCCTGGATCGGCCACGAGGGCCATCGCGTCCTGGAGGGATGCTCCGGGTCCACCGCGTCCTGTTTCTGAGTACCTCGGCCCGGGTGGCGCGGAGCAGGAAGTCGGCGGGGGGGGCGTACGGCACCGCCCAGGCAAGAAACAAGGCGGCGGGAGCAAGAAGAGCGGGGGACTCTGTC
>NZ_JBHVIV010000182.1:0-4601 GCF_042799475.1 Kitasatospora sp. NPDC057692
TGGTTCACCGCACTGCCCCGCACCACCGCCAGCACCCGGTGCCCGTTGCGCACCGCGTCCGACAGCCGCTCGACCAGCAGCAGGCCCACGCCCTCCGCCGCGCCCATGCCGTCGGCCGTCGCGGCGAAGGCCTTGCTCCGTCCGTCCGGTGCCAGGCCGCGCTGACGGGAGAACTCCACGAAGAAGTCCGGGGTGGACATCGCCGTCACCCCGCCGGCCAGGGCGAGGTCGCACTCGCCCGAGCGCAGCGCGTTCGCCGCCAGGTGCAGCGCGACCAGCGACGACGAGCACGCGGTGTCCACCGTCAGCGCCGGGCCCTCCAGCCCGAACGTGTAGGCCACGCGGCCCGAGGCGACGCTCGTGGCGTTGCCGGTGAGCACGTGCCCTTCGACGCTGGCGGGCATCCCGCCCGTCGCGTAGTCGTGCCCCGCCATCCCGGCGAAGACGCCGGTCCGGCTGCCGCGCAGCGACCGCGGGTCGATCCCGGCCCGCTCGAAGGTCTCCCACGCCGTCTCCAGCAGCAGGCGCTGCTGCGGGTCCATCGCCAGCGCCTCACGCGGCGAGATCCCGAAGAACTCGGCGTCGAAGTCGGCCACACCGGACAGGAACCCGCCCCGGCGCACATAGCTCTTCCCGGAGGCCTCCGGGTCGGGGTCGAAGAGCCCGGCCACGTCCCAGCCGCGGTCGCCCGGGAAGTCGCCGATCGCGTCACCCCCGGCGGTGACCAGCTCCCAGAGGTCCTCGGGGGACGCGACACCGCCCGGGAAGCGGCAGCCCATCGCGACGATCGCCACCGGTTCGTCGGCGCGGACCGCCGTGAGCGCGGCGGCCGGCGCCTCGGCGGGCGCCGTCCCGCCCCGGGCGGCCGCGGCGAGGAAGCCGGCGAGCCGCAGCGGCGTCGGGTGGTCGAAGACCAGGGTGGACGGCAGCCGCAGACCGGTGGCGCCGTTGAGCCGGTTGCGCAGCTCGACACCGGTCAGCGAGTCGAAGCCGAGCTCCCGGAAGGCCGTCTCGGGGCGCACGCTCTCGGCCGAGTCGTGGCCGAGCACCACGGCCGCCTCCGTCCGCACCAGGCGCAGCGCGAGGTCGACGCGCTCCTCGGCGGAGGCGCCGGCCAGTCGCCGGGCCCATGGCAGGGCGCCGTCGGAGGCCGCCGTGCGGCGCGGCGCCGCCGGACCGGCGAGCGCCCGCAGCAGCGGCGGCAGGGGGCCGGTGGTGGTGCGCAGCGCCGCGAGGTCCAGCCGCGCCGGGACGAGTGCCGCCTCGGGGCGCTGCCACGCGGCGTCGAACAGGGCGAGCCCCTGCGGCGTCGAGAAGGGCAGCAGTCCGCCGCGGGCGAGCCGCTTCAGGTCCGCCGCGCCGAGGTGGCCGGTCAGTCCGGTGCGCTCGGCCCACAGGCCCCAGGCCAGGGAGGTGGCCGGCAGGCCCCGGGCGCGGCGGTGGTGCGCGAGGGCGTCGAGGTAGGCGTTGGCCGCGGCGTACGCGGCCTGGCCGGGGGTGCCGAGGACGCCGGCGGCCGAGGAGTACAGCACGAAGGCGGACAGCTCGGTGTCGCGGGTGAGGTCGTGCAGGTTGGCGGCGCTCGCGGCCTTGGCCCGCAGGACGCGGTCGACCTGCTCCGCCGTCAGTGCGTCGACCAGCCCGTCGTCGAGCACGCCGGCCGCGTGGACGACGGCGGTGAGCGGGTGCTCGGCGGGGATCGCGGCGAGCACCCGGGCGAGGGCCTCGCGGTCGGCCGCGTCGCAGGCCTCGATCCGCGCCTCGGCGCCCAGCTCGGCGAGTTCGGCGGCCAGCGCGGCCGCGCCGGGGGCGTCCGTGCCGCTTCGGCCGAGCAGGAGGAGGTGCCGGACGCCGTGCCGGGTGACCAGGTGCCGGGCGAGGTGGCGGCCGAGGGTGCCGGTGCCACCGGTGATCAGCACGGTCCCGTCGTCGGCGAGCGGCTGGGGCAGGGTCAGTACGACCTTGCCGATGTGCCGGGCGCGGCTGACGAAGCGCACCGCCTCGCGGGCGTGGCGCAGGTCGAAGGTGCGGACCGGCAGCGGGTCCAGGGCGCCCGCCTCGAAGAGCGCCGTGAGCTCGGCGAACAGTTCGGCGATCCGGTCCGGTCCGGCGTCGATCAGGTCGAACGCCCGGTAGCGGACGTCCGGGCGGTCGGCCGCGACGGCCTCCTGGCCGCGCACGTCCGTCTTGCCCATCTCGACGAACCGGCCGCCGTCCGCGAGCAGGCGCAGCGAGGCGTCCACGAACTCCCCGGCGAGCGAGTTCAGGACGACGTCGGCGCCCCGGCCGTCGGTGGCCTCGGCGAAGCGCCGCTCGAAGCCGGTGTCGCGGGAGGAGGCGATCCGGTCCTCGGACACGCCGAGCCCCCGCACGACCGGCCACTTCGCGGGGCTCGCGGTGGCGAGGACGGTGGCGCCCCAGTGCCGGGCGAGCTGGACGGCGGCCATGCCGACCCCGCCGGCCGCGGCGTGGACGAGGACGGTCTCGCCGGGCCGCAGCCCGCCGAGGTCGCGCAATCCGTACAGCGCGGTCAGGAAGACCACCGGCACGGCGGCGGCCCGGGCGTACGACCAGTCGGCGGGCATCCGGGCCAGCAGGCGGTGGTCGGTGACGGCCAGCGGGCCGAAGGCGCCGTCGAACAGGCCCATCACCCGGTCGCCGGGCGCGAGCGCGGTGACACCCGGGCCGACCTCGGTCACGACGCCCGCCGCCTCGGCGCCGACGACCGCCCGGCCGGGGTACATGCCGAGCGTGATCAGCGCGTCGCGGAAGTTCACGCCGGCCGCGCGCACCGCGACCCTGACCTGACCGGCGGCGAGCGGTTCGGCCGCGGCCGGGTGGTCGACGACGGCGAGGGCGTCGATGGTGTGCCGCGCGCCGGACTCGACGCGCCAGGGCGCGGGCCCGTCGGGCAGCGCCAGCGCCTCGCCGGCGCCGGCCCGGACCAGCCGCGGGGTCAGCACGGTGCCGTCGCGGACGATCGCCTGGGCCTCGCCGGACGCCAGGACGGCGCGCAGCAGGTCCGCGGGGAGCCCGGGGTCGGCCCGGTGCGGGTCGTGGTCGAGGTCCACGAGGACGAAGCGGTCCGGATGCTCGGTCTGGGCGCTGCGGACGAGGCCCCAGACCGCCGCGTGCGCGGGCTCGGGGACGTCCTCGGACGCGTCGGCCGCGATCGCGCCCCGGGTGACGACCACCAGGCGGGCGGTGGCGAGGCGGTCCTCGGCGAGCCAGCCCCGGAGGGTGTCGAGGACGGTGCGGACGGCGACCGGGACGGCGGCGGGCCCGGTGCCGTCAGCGGGCGGGCAGGGCAGGACGGCGACGTCGGTTCCGGCCTCGGCGGCCGCGGCCGCGTCGGGGTGGGTGAGGAGGCCGTGGTCCGGGTGGCCGGGAAGGCCGTGGTCGGGGTGGGCCGGCCGGTCGGCCGACGGCGCGCCGAGCAGCGCCCAGCGCTGCCGCGGGTCGGACTCCGCCGCCGGCAGGCCCGTCTCCGTCCAGTCCACCCGGTGCAGCCAGGCCGGGTCGGCGGCGGCCCGGCCGGCGAGCCCCCCGGGGGTCAGCGGCCGCAGCACGAGCGACTCGGCGCGCACCACCGGCGAGCCGCCGCGGTCGGTGGCCAGCAGCGACACCGACTCGCCGCCGGTGCGCCGCAGCCGCACCCGCAGGGCGGTGACGGGCTCGGCGGTCGGCTCCCTGGTCGCCCCCGCCCAGGCGAAGGGCAGCAGGGTGCTGCCGGAGGCCTCCACCGCGTCCAGCGCGGTGAGGTGCAGGGCGGCGTCCAGGAGCGCGGGGTGCAGGTGGAAGCCGTGCTCGTCCCGGGCGGTTTCGTCCGGGGCGCCCGGCAGCTCGACCTCGGCGAACAGGTCGTCGCCCTGCCGCCAGGCGGCCCGCAGTCCCTGGAAGGCGGGGCCGTAGTCGTAGCCGAACTCGGCCAGGCGCTCGTAGAGCGCGGTGGTGTCGACGGCCTCGGCCTGCGGGGGCGGCCACGGGAGGAGGTCGTCGGCGACGGCCTGCGGCGGGGTGGCGGAGAGGCTGCCGGTGGCGTGCCGGGTCCACGGCTCGTCCTCGGCGGCGGCCTCGGGCCGGGAGTGGACGGCAAGGGCCCGGACGCCGGTCGCGTCGGGCGCGGCGAGTGCCACGTGCAGCCGTACTCCGCCCTGGTCCGGCAGCACGAGCGGCTCGTGCAGGGTGAGTTCGTCGACTACCGGGGAGCCGGCCTCGGCACCGGCCCAGGCAGCGAGTTCGAGGAAGGCGGTGCCCGGCACCAGGGCCGTGCCATGCACGGCGTGGTCGGCGAGCCAGGGGTGGGCGGGAACGGACAAGCGTCCGGTGAACGACGTGCCGCCGTCCTCTGGCGAGCGCACGGCGGCGCCCAGCAGCGGGTGGCCGGCCGCGACGACGCCGAGGTCGTGCGCGGCGCCCGCGATGGGCGGGGCGTCGAGCCAGTAGCGCTCGCGCTGGAACGGGTAGGTCGGCAGGTCGGCCTGAGGGCCGGTGGGGAGGAGGGTAGTCCAGTCGACGGGCAGGCCCGCGACGAAGGCGGCGGACAGCGCCGTCACCAGCCGCTCGGGGCCGCCCTCGTGGCGGCGCAGGGTCTCCAGCAC
>NZ_JBHVIV010000183.1:0-4595 GCF_042799475.1 Kitasatospora sp. NPDC057692
CGTGCGCGCTGTGCGCCACCAGCGCACCGGTGGACGCGCGCTGGCCGCTCGGCCCGATCTGCAAAACCTGCTACCGCCAGGCCCGCCGCCACCCCAGCACCTGCCTGGCCTGCGAGAAGACCCGCGTGCTGATCGCCCGCCAGAACGGAGCGCGGGTCTGCGGCCCGTGAGCCGGCCACCCCGACCCGTACGCCTGCCCCCGTTGCGCGAACCCCCGCTCCTACAAGGTCCGGGGTCTGTGCGACCGCTGCACCCTCCACGACCACCTCGCCGAGCTCTTCGACGGCCGGCCCGCGGGGCCCGAGGACCAGTACGCGCGGATGCGCTCCGCCCTGACCGCGCGCGACGAACCGGCGACCGCCCTGAGCTGGCTCCGCGGCTCCCGCTCCGCTGCCCTCCTGACCGACGTCGTCGCCGACGGGCGGTCGCTGACCCGCGGGGACCTGGACACCCTGGCCCTGGCCGAAGGACGGGGCGGGGCCCGGGTCGTCGACTACCTGCGCGGGGTCCTGCTCGCCTACCAGGCCCTGCCCGAGCGCGACGAGCTCCCTGCCCGTGTCGAACGCCATCTGGTCCGCGTCCTCGCCCGTCATCCTGGGCACGCTCTGCTGCTGCGGTCCTACGTCCGCTGGTCGCTCCTGCCCCGCGCCCGTCGCCGTGTGCGCCGCGGCCACGCCTTCGCCAACCGGCTCTGCTGGGCCCAGTTGAGGATCAACACCGCCATCGACTTCCTGGCCACCATGGACAAGGGCGGCCTCGCGCTCGCCGACGTCAGCCAGCATGAGGTCGACCGGTGGCTGGCCGGAGGCAGCAGCACCCGCTACGAGGTCCGCGACTTTCTCCTCTGGGCCGGCCGCCGCGGCCACAGTCGCGACCTCGTCGTTCCGCTCCGGTCCCGGCCCGACCCGGGCGCCCTGGACGACGACTCCCACTGGGAGGTCCTCCACCAGTGCCTGACCGACACGGAGCTGCCGCTGGATGTCCGCGCCGCCGGCGCGATCCTTCTTTTCTTCGGCCAGGAGACCACCCGGGTCGCCGCGCTGCCCACGGACGCCGTGACCGTGCGGAACAACGAGACCCTCCTCGCCCTGGACCAAGTGCCCATCCGGCTGCCCGACCCCGTGGCCCGGCTCCTGGCCGACTTCGCGAACCGGCCTCGGCCTCCGGGCTGGGCGGCGAACCATCCGAACCGCTGGCTCTTCCCCTCGGCCGAGCCCGGCCGACACGTCACCGGCGGTGCACTGGTCCGCCGCCTCACCGCCCACGGCATCCCCAGCCGCCCGGCCCGGGCCGCCGCCCTCGTCCAGCTCGCTCAGGACATGCCCCCCGGCTGTCCTCGCCCCCATGCTCGGCCTCAGCCTCAACACCCTCACGCGATGGCGCGCCCGAGCCGTGACCGACTGGACTGCCTACCTCCAGGCCCGGACCTCCGGCCGGTCCGCGTCAACGTGAGCGGCGGCGCGCCGACCGCCGGGTGACGGTTCAACGGTCGGCATCTCCTGGCCGGTAGCCCTTGCAGCATGAGTACTTCTACCTGATGGCACCACGGCGCCACCACATCGCGGCGCTCGCCCTCGCGCTGGTCCCCGCTGCCGCCCCGGCCGCCGCAGCGGCGGCAGCGCCCGCAGAACGTGTGGCCGCCGTTGTTGGCCAGCACCGTCAACTGCCCGAACCGCCGCATCGACGACGCCACCGGCGAGCGCAAGCGGTTCTCCTCCAAGATCCTCGCCCCGTGGTGCCGCAAGTCGCCGAAGATCTCCGAGGTCCTGCCGCTGCTCTACCTGCACGGACTGTCGTCGGGGGACTTCGTGCCCGCGCTGGAGCAGTTCCTCGGCGGCACCGCCGGCTTGTCGGCCGCGACCGTCACCCGGCTGACCAGGCAGTGGGCCGATGACCACGCTGCCTTCCAGGAGCGGGACCTGTCGGACCGCGACTTCGTCTACGTCTGGGCCGACGGGGTCCACCCGAAGGTGCGGCTCGGGCAGGCCCGCTCCTACATCCTGGTCATGCTCGGTGTCCGTCTGGATGGCACGAAGGAGCTGATCGCGCTGGCCGAGGGCCTGCGGGAGTCCACTGAGTCGTGGGCCGACCTGCTGCGCGACTGCCGGAGACGCGGCATGCGCGATCCCGAGCTGGTGGTCGGCGACGGCGCCATGGGCCCTTGGCGGGCGCTCGCCGAGGTGTTCCCGGCCGCACGGCCACAGAGGTGCTGGGTTCACAAGGCCCGGAATGTCTCGAACCGCCTGCCGAAGTCGGCACAGCCCGGCGCGACGAAGGCCATGCAGGAGATCTACAACGCGGAGTCCCGCACCCATGCCGAATAGGCGATCGAGGTGTTCGCGAAGACCTACGGAGCCAAGTTCCCGAAGGCCGTCGCGAAGATCACCGACGACCGGGACGAACTCCTCGCGTTCTACGACTTCCCC
Source organism: Kitasatospora sp. NPDC057692 (assembly GCF_042799475.1). NCBI lineage: Bacteria > Bacillati > Actinomycetota > Actinomycetes > Kitasatosporales > Streptomycetaceae > Kitasatospora > Kitasatospora sp. NPDC057692. The sequence goes on from NZ_JBHVIV010000183.1 coordinate 2,427, forward strand.
GCAGAGCACTGGATCCACCTGCGGACCACCAACCCCATCGGGTCCACCTTCTCCACAGTCAAACTCCGAACCAAGGTCACCCGCGGCGCCGGCAGCCCCGCGGCCGCGCTCGCGATGGTGTTCAAGCTGGTCGAGTCGGCTCAGGCCAGGTGACGCGCGATCACCGGCGCCCACCTGGTGTCCCTGGTCCGCGCAGGTGCGCGGTTCGAGAACGGCGTCCTGGTCGAGCGCGAGGAGCAGGCCGCGTGACCCCCACCACATCCTGCGGGACCCGGACGAGCACGTCCGCTTCGCGCCTGCCTCGACGAGCTACAGCAGGTCGCTGAGGCGGACGAGGTCGACGAATGGTGGAAATGCCTGAGCGGGGCCACGAGCCGGCATGTCACCCTGGGGTCGCCCAAGGGCGGACCGCTGGACCATCGCAGGAGTGAATAATGAAGTATGTCGATCTCGATGCCCAAGTCGGAGAACTGACCGGGGTCCTCGACCCTGGCCCCTACCTTGAGCTCCTGCCTGAGCTGAGCACCAGCCTGCCCCCGGGCGCCAGGGCGTTCGCCACCGACCCGAGCCACTACGACTTCGCCGGGCGGCGCTGCGTCAAGGACCTGACGCTCCACCAGGCAACCTTCCTCCACGAGAGTCAAGCCCTCGACCTCCGCCTCCGTCACAACTGCTGGAAGCACGAGGAGGACCTGGTCATTCGATATGCGGGGGTGACAGCCGTCCAGATCGGCACTCCGAACGAGCCCTCGACCTGGGACAACCTCGGCACACTGATCCTGGACGAGATCCTTCCGCACGACGAGGGCTGCACTCACGAGATGGCCTTCAGGCCAAGGTCGGTCATCGTCACGTGCAACGACATCACCGCTACCTGGGTCGCAGCGCACTGCCCCGAGCCCACGAAGACTGAACAAGCTCAGCGCATTACCCACAAGTCTTGACTATTGCTCATGAGGCTTGCGTTGTCGTCGAAGTGGATCAGTTCGACAGGGACCTCCTGGAGCTGGACGTCCAGGGCGAAGACGGTCGTCTCAATGACGGTCAGGCCCACGGTCAGGCGCGCGGTGCCGGGCTCCTGCGGGGCGACCGCGTCGGCGGCGGTCACGGTGGTGTTGGTGGTGCGGTCGGTCATGCTGCTCCCTGCGGGTCGGGTGTGACCACGAGGGGATCAGCACGCGGCGGCTTGTGTCCCGACCCGCCGTAACCGGCGGCACGGCGCTCCGCCTTCGCGCGGCTGCGCCCCGCCTGCCCGGGGACGGGCGGGCGGGGCGCAGTGGTGGGGCGGGCGGTCAGTAGTCGACGGGGGGATAGCTGTTGCCCGGCGAGGAGACGAACCATTGCTGGTTCTTGCCGTTCCAGCAGTCCCACTGCTGCATGCGGACGCCGTTGAAGTACCCCGGGCCCCAGAGGGACACGCCGCCGGGGACGTCCAGGCACTTGCCGCTCCAGACGTTGCGCAGGATCTCTCCGCCGCCCGGGACACCGGACCATTCCCACTTCTGGTTGGCACCGCCGTTGCAGTCCCACTGCTGCGCGGGCGCACCGTTGTCGGTGCTCCAGCCGCCGATCTCCAGGCACTTGCCGGTGTGCGCGTTGACCACCTGACCACCACCCGGCGCCTGCCAGCTCTGGTTGTTGCCGCCGTGGCAGGACCACTGCTGGACGGCCGCGCCGTTGTCCGCGCTCCAGCCTGCGACCTCCAGGCAGTGCGGGCTGGAGCCGCTGGCCAGGACGAAGGGGTTCAGGTTCAGTCGCGGGCGGTCGCCGGCGGCGGCGCCGGGTACGCCGACGGTGAGCGCCAGACCGGCACCGAGGACGGCGGCGGCTATACGGGTCTTGAGAGCCAAGGTCGTGATCCTCGTCAGACAGGAATGAGTGGTGAGATCGGCGCCGCGCGCGAGAACCATCGCTCTCCGGCTGCCGATCGGCCACCCTAGTGGACCCGACCGATCAAAGTGGTACTGGCTTCGAGCAACCTCATCGGGATCACCCGAGGTCCGCAGAAAGCCGCCTGGGGCCCCGGTCCGACTCTGGCTCGAACTCAGACCGGCCCGGGATCCACCGGGCCGACCTAGGGCGCGTATTCGGTTGTGATCAATTTGCGGGTTTCGCCCTCGCGGTTGCCCCTGATCCGGTAGACCATGGTGCGTGACCCGTGTGCAACTG
>NZ_JBHVIV010000184.1:0-4380 GCF_042799475.1 Kitasatospora sp. NPDC057692
ATCCGGGTCCGCGCCGCCACGATCCCGAAGGTCGGCATCGAGGAGTACGAGAAGGCAGCCGGGTGGCTGGCCGACTCCTGGGGCTGCCAGACGGTCGAGGTCCAGCGCGTCGCCCCCGGTGTGGTCGAGCTTCGCGGCCTCGTCGGCAACCCGCTGGACGAGCACTTCCCGTACGCCTTCCCGGCCGGGGACGACTGGGTGCTCCCGCTCGGCCGCAACCCCTGGGCCCGCGACCTCGTCATCCCGCTCCGAGAGCTGTCCGGCATCAAGGTGGCCGGCATGCCGGGCTACGGCAAAACCATGCTCATGCTCGGCTGGTTCGCCTCCCTCGCTCGGCGGCCCGAGGTCCAGTTCGCCGTGTTCGACGGCAAGACCAGCGACCCCCGATACGGCGACTGGGGAGAGGTCGGCCAGCGGGCCATGTTCATCGTCGGGGACAACCCCGAGACCGCCCATCAGCGCCTGACCGAACTCGTCCGGCTGATCAAGGACCGGCCCTCACAGCTCGTGGCCGAACGAGGGACGCACAAGTTCTGGAAGGCCGGACCGACCGTCACGATCCCGCTGGTCCTGGTGCTCATGGACGAGTGCCACAACTACATCGACGCGGCCGGGCTCAAGGGCAAGGACAAGGAACTCATCGAGGCCAACCAGCGGCTCATGCGGACGGTCGCCAAGGAAGGTCGCGGCCTCGGCGTGATCCCCGTCGTCGGCACCCAGAAGCAGACCTCGGACGCGATCCCGACCGCCGTCCGCGACAACCTCGAAGTCGGCGTCTGCTTCGCCACCTTCACCATCGACGGGGCAGAGGCCGCGCTGGGCAACGGCATCCGCAAGGACGAGGAGAACCAGCCCACGACCCTGATCGACAAGGAACGCTTCGCCGGGGTCTGCGTCGTCACCGGGGTGCCCGGACTCTCCGGCCGCTACGACCGCGTCCGGGTGGGCGACATCGACGAGGCCGCCATGCTCCAGCTCGTCGCCGCGTCCATCGGCTACCGCGCCGACGTCATTCCCGCGGCTGCCCCCACCGTCCGAGACGTCTCCGCCGATTCGGCCGGCACAACCGTGCCGCTCCAGAAGGAAGCCCCGAAGACGACCCGTAGGAGGAAGGCGTCATGACCGCGTACGAGCCCCCGCCCGTCTACACCCCGACCCCGATCCACATCGGCCCCGGACAGGCCCTCAGCGCCCCTCAGAGCCTCCAGCAGCCCCCGGCCTACGTCGTGGTCCAGCAGGCTGCCCCCGCGCCCTCCTGGCTCCGTCAGCACTCCGGACAGCTCATCGCCGGGGCCGGGGCCGGGGTCCTGGTCGTCGCCCTCCTCCTGGCCGTCGCCGTCGTCGCGGTGGCGGTCGGGATCGCAGCCATCTCGGCGGCCATCGGCTGGCTCGTCATCAAGAGCCTGATGGGCCAGCAGAACGCGAAGTGACCGCCCGGCGTGTTCGTATCACGCCGGTCGGCCACTGAGGACAGGATCGCACGAGAGACGCAAAGGGGGCCCGAAAGCGCTGGTGACGCTTCGGGCCCCTTGGTCTCCGCCCCGCCTCTGACAGCACGAACGGAGAACGTCCATGGACAGCGTAGGGCAGACCGCCGACACCGGTCGAGACGACCAGGCCGGTGTGATCGAGGCCGAAGAGCTGATCACGGAACAGGTCCGCAGGACCCTCACGGCCACGGCCGGTCGCCAGGTCTCCCGGCAGCCCCGGGCCGAAGGCAGGAGGGGCAGCCGGGCCGCCTCTGGCGGCCTGGCGGACGGCCCTTCTAGGTACAACGCGAATAATGTTTCCCACATCCAAGAACTTCCCAGCTCAGAGGCCGAATCGGCCGTTCGGCAGGATCGCCGTGGGAAGCGCTTCGCACAGCGGCAAGTCCTCTGGGGGATCACCACGATCCCGCGCGTCAAGAAGTGCGGCCGGACCACCAACGGGAACGTCGGCGACGGCCTGGCGGCGGTCGTCGTCAACGCTGGCGTCGCCCACTGGTCCGGCTTCTGCTCCTGCGGCTCCATCTGGGCCTGCCCGGTGTGCTCGGCCAAGATCCGGGCCACCCGCGCCGACGAGATCGCACGCGCCGTCGCCCGGCACATGGCCGACGGCGGAACGGCCTGGATGGTCACCCTGACGGCCCGTCACAAGAAGCATCACGATCTTGCCGACCTCTTCGACGCGGTCGCCAACGGATGGCGTCAGCTCATGTCCGGCCGGGCCTGGGCCGGTGACCCGAAGCGGGGAGTGTTCGGAGAACGCGACCGGCTCGGAGTCCGGGGCAATATCCGCTCGCTCGAAATCACCTACGGAACCCGCAACGGCTGGCATCCGCACCTGCATGTCGTCCTCCTCCTCAACGAGGAAACCGGCCCCGAACTCGCCTACGCAATTCACCGGTGGGACAAGGTTTGGCGGGCCTGGATGAAGAAGAAGGGATACGAGCCGAGCAAGGAACACGGTGTCAACTGGTCCAAGGTCACCACCCCGGAAGAGGCAGGTGAATATATCGCCAAGGTCCAGGAAGGCAAAGGCCACCTCGGCAACGAAATGGCCCGTGGCGACATGAAGGCCGGACGCCTCGGAACCCTCGCCCCGTTCGAGATGCTGGAATACCTGCGCGTCACCGGAGACGCCGCCGTCGTCCCGGTCTGGCACGAGTACGAGAAGGCGACCTTCCGGCGACGAGCGATCACATGGTCACGCGGCCTGCGGGCCCAACTCCTCGATGACGAACCGGAGTTGACCGACGAAGAGGTCGCGGCCGAAGAGGTCGGCGGGGAGACGTGGGCACTTCTGCCGGCCGAATCGCTCCGGGCCATGCGACGGGTGCCGGGCCTCCAGGCCGCCATCCTCGACGCTGCCGAGAACGGCGGATTCGCAGAGCTGGTCAACCTTCTGACTGCCTACCACCTGGTCTACGAGAAGGGCCCCGACGCTCCCGCAGGATGACCAACTTCCTAGGGGTTGGGAAAGTGTTTGCCGAAAGGTGATCTGCGGGGCGGGATCATGAAAAGGGGCCATTACACTTGTACCAATGGAGAGGGCTGGAAAGCCCTCACCGCGTAAGTGGGCACTCGGCCCCTTTTCTTGATCCCGGAGGGGCCCCGCTGATCAGCTTTCGGTAAAGACTTTCTCAGGCCCGGTCCCACCAAAAAGGCCCCCGCCCAATTCGGACGGGGGCCTAATTGACTTTCATCAGCCATCCTGTTTCCTCCGCTTGTACAGGGCCGCAGTCGAGACCTTCGCCGCCCGCGAAACCTCAGTCGGAGAAAGGCACTTGGATTCCAGGGCCTCATCCGACAGGGTTCGTTCCAGTGATCGACTCTCCTCCCGGATGTCAGAGGCAGCACGGAGGATCGTCCGGTACCACTCCGCCGCGTCCGGCCGGTTCGCCTGATCCGCCGTCAGCCCGTACACCGCCAGGTCCCGGAGACGTTCGAGCTGCCGTTTGGCCTGATCAGCAGTCTTCTTCGGTACGGCCGACATAGGGAACTCCTCCATGCAATCCACAAACCAGTTGACAATCCCCGTTGACTGGGTTCAGGGTAGAGCACAGCACAGCACGTAGTCACCCACTCGTCACATGACGACACGTCAGAAAGAGGCCCCCATGCCCGCGATCTTCTTCGTTGACCAGGCCAAGAGCTTCAACATGCTGATGTTCCTCAGCAGCTCCCCGAAGACCGTCTTCGGCAACAACGACAAGCAGGACACGACCAAGGACGGCATCCCGAAGTGGGAGGTCCAGGTCGTCGCCACCTTCCAGCAGTTCGGCCGCGTCGAGAACGAGATCCTCAAGATCGGCATCGCGTCCCACCAGGACCCCGCCCAGACCCTCGGCGGCCCGACCCCCGTCGAGCTCGTCGGCTTCCGTGTGGGCGTCAGCCCCGCCGAGAAGCGGACCGACAAGAACGGCAACGAGCGGATCGTGGGCGGCACGGCCTGGTACCAGGCCGACGAGGTCCGCGCCATCTCCGCCGTCCCGTCCGGCCGGAAGTCGGAGGGCTGACCGTGACCTCCTCCGTCTTGGACGGGCTGAACGCGGCCCCCCTGATCGCCCTGGTTGCCCTCGTGGCCCTGGTCGGCTGGGGGGCCGCTCGGCTCCTGATCACCACCTACCGCTACCTCCGCGCAACCCCGCTCCAGCGGCGCCGGATGCGGCACGCCTGGCGGATCTCGCTCCGGTGGAAGCGCCTCGCCCCCAACCTCGGCCTCGCCCGCGTGGACGAGAACACCAAGGGCCGCAAGGGCATGGACGGCAAGCCGGTCAAGCCGATCACCGTCGTCCCGAAGATCCGGACCAGATCCAGATCCCGGTCCACATCCCGATCAACGTCTGCGGCAACTCGATCAACATCATCGGGCTGCTCAACCCGGCCTTCGGCAACA
>NZ_JBHVIV010000185.1:0-4082 GCF_042799475.1 Kitasatospora sp. NPDC057692
TCTCCGGGGTGGCCCACTCGGTGTGCTTGGGCTGGTCGTCGGTGACGATCAGCAGGATGTTGGGCCGGGCGGCACCGGCCGCGGGGGGGGGGGGGGCGGCCCGCCCCCGGGGGAGCCCCCCGGGCCCGGCGGGGGGGGCGCCCCCCCCCACCGCCGTTCGCCGTCAGCGCCGGTAGAGCGGTTCACCGGGCAGCTGGGCGCTCCCCGGGAGCACCGCCAGGTCGAGACCGCGGTCCAGCCGCACCCGCAGCACCGGGTCCGCGACCACCGCCCGCCCGATCCGCTGCGCGGCCGCCTGCATCCCGGCCTGGTCCAGCGCGGGGTCCAGGACCACCGCGAGCACCCCGTCCGAGTCCTCGACCGGCTCCAGCAGCCCCGCGGTCACCTGCGGCTCGGCCGCCAGCAGCGCCCGGACCGCCTCGCGCACCTCCGGGTCGGAGGCCGGCGGCAGGTGGCGCCGGTTCTCCGCCAGCGCGCGCAGCCGGGCCCCCGACAGCTGGAACGGCACCGGCCCGGCCGGGTCCAGCAGCAGGGTGTCCGCCCGCTCGGAGAAGGCGACCATCGCCGCCTGCGGGGCGGCGGTCGGCGCCGGACGGGCGTCGGCGCGCCAGCGGGCCAGTGACTCCAGCGAGGTGAAGGCCGGCAGCGCGCGCCGGCCGTCGGCCGCCTCCAGCACCGGGACGGCCATGTCGCTGGTCTTCTCGTGCCGGTGCCCGTGCGCGTCCACCTCGACCTCGCCGAGGATCGCCACGATCGGCACCATCAGCCGGGTCGGCGTCAGCGCCGCGAGCACCTCGGGCTCGGCCGCGCGGTCCTGGGACCAGCGGGCGAGCGCGGCGGCCAGCGCCGGATCGGCGGTGCCGTCGTCGCCGGAGAAGCCCGGGTCGGGGATGTTCTTGCCGACGAACGCCGGGTTGGAGAAGTCTTTGCGGTCCACCCGGCCGACCCTATGCCACCGGCCCCCGCCCCCCACACGGACCGAAGGTCCCCCGTCCGACCCCTACCCGCCGGTAGACCCGGTGTGGCAGTCTGCGCGCATGGCCACGCTCCAAGCCGCCGCCACCGGCGCCGACCGCCCCGCGTCCGCCCCCTCCCCGGCCGCCGACCGCGCCCGGTACGACCGGGCCACCGCCCACCTGGACGGCCCGGTGGCCGTCGTCGACCTGGCCGCCTTCGACGCCAACGCCGCGGACCTGGTGCGCCGGGCCGGCGGCAAGCCGATCCGGGTGGCCAGCAAGTCGGTGCGCTGCCGCGCCCTGCTGGAACGGGTGCTGGCCGTGGACGGCTTCGCCGGGGTGATGTCCTTCACCCTCGCCGAGTCGCTCTGGCTGGCCCGCTCCGGGCTGCGCGACGTCCTGCTCGCCTACCCCTCCAGCGACCGGGCGGGCTTCGCCGAGCTGACCGCCGACCCGGAGCTCGCCGCCGCCGTCACCGTGGTGCTGGACGACCCCGCCCAGCTGGACCTGGTCGACGCCGCCCGGGCCGGCACCGCCGAGGTACGGGTCTGCCTGGAGCTGGACACCGCCCTGCAACTGCTCGGCGGCCGGGTGCGGGTCGGCGCCCGCCGCTCCCCGCTGCGCACCCCCGAAGACGTGGCCGCCTTCGCCGAACTGGTGCAGCGGCGCCGGGGCTTCCGGGTGGTCGGGCTGATGGCCTACGAAGGGCACGTCGCCGGCGTGGGCGACGCGGTGCCCGGGCGGCCGGTGCGCTCCGCGCTGGTGCGGATGATGCAGTCCCGGGCGCGGGCCGAGCTCGCCGAGCGCCGGGCGGCCACCGTGCGGATGCTGCGCCGGGTGGCCGAGCTGGAGTTCGTCAACGGCGGCGGCACCGGCAGCGTCGAGTCGACGGTGGCCGAGCACGCGGTGACCGAGGTTGCGGCCGGGTCCGGGCTGTACCAGCCGCAGCTGTTCGACCACTACCGGGCCTTCCGCGGCCGCCCGGCCGCGCTGTTCGGCCAGCCGGTGGTGCGCCGCCCCGGCGTGGGCGTGGTGACCGTGCTCGGCGGCGGCTACCCGGCCTCCGGAGCGGCCGGCCCGGACCGCTCCCCCGTGCCCTATCTGCCGACGGGTCTGCGCTACGACCCGATGGAGGGGGCCGGCGAGGTGCAGACGCCGCTGCTCGGCGCGGCGGCGGACGACCTGCTGATCGGCGACCGGGTGTGGTTCCGGCACGCCAAGGCCGGGGAACTCTGCGAGCGGTTCGCCGAGTTGCACCTCGTGGAGGGGGACGCGGTGGTGCGCGCCGTACCGACCTACCGGGGCGAGGGGCACACCTTCCTCTGACCAGCGCGCCTCCACTGCACCCGGGGCCGCGGTTCCACTACCGTGGGAGGGCACGCGGAACGGACGAAGGGGGAGGCCGTGGAAGCCGAGATCGCACAGCTGGTGACCAGCGGAGCCACGACGGTGGTCGGACTGATGGCCACCGAGGCCTGGACGCAGCTGCGTTCACGGCTCGCGGGGCTGCTGGGGCGCGGCCGGGACGCCGAGGAGGTGTCCGCCGAGCTGGAGGAGATCCGGGTCGAGGTGGTCCGGGCGGGCGGCGACACCGAGCTGATCGACGACCAGACCGCCGAGCTGCGCAACCGGATCCGCCGGACGCTGCGCGAGGACCCGCAGGCGGCGGTGGAACTGCGCTCCATCCTGGTGGAGTTCACCCGGGGGACGACCAACATCACGGTGTACAACAACACGATCACCGGCGGGACGCACCACGGCAGCGTGTTCCAGGTGGGCCGACTAGGCCGCAACTACCAGGCTCCGTCCGGGCCCGACGCGACCTGACCGAATCGCCCGCCCGGGGCCGCCGGGGAAACCTTGGCCGGACCTTAAGAGGGCCCGATGGGATGCCTAACTCAGGTGCCCCCTCGGGCCTTTGCGCTGTTCACGGGCCCATGTTCCGTCAAAAAGTGGCCCAGAACGCACTATTGCCAGCTGGTCTAGTCCAATCATACTCTCAGCCCAGGGGCCGCGCGCCGGGTCGGCCGGCCCCTCGGGCAGACGTGCCCGGCAGTTCCCCCACAGCCTCGACCCGGCACACGGTCAAGGAGTCCCCACCCCATGTCCATCAAGCGAACCGCCATGTCCGTCGGCGTCATCGGCGCCGCGTTCCTCTCCGTCTCGGCGGCCGGCATCGGCACCGCCGGCGCCCACGGCACCGTCACCAACCCGGTCAGCCGGATCGCGGCCTGCTACGCGGAGGGCCCGGAGACCCCCAAGTCGCAGATCTGCAAGGACCTCGTCGCGCTGAGCGGCACCCAGCCGCTGTACGACTGGAACGAGGTCAACCTCGCCAGCGCCTCCGGCAACCACCAGGCGCTGATCCCGGACGGCAAGCTCTGCTCCGCCGGCCGCGACAAGTACAAGGCGCTCGACCTGCCGCGCGCCGACTGGCCGGCCACCTCGGTCTCCGCCGGCAAGGTCGACTTCAAGTTCCGGGTCACCGCCCCCCACCAGGGCAACCAGACCATCTACATCACCAAGCAGAGCTGGGACCCGACCAAGCCGCTGAACTGGTCCGACCTCGACGCGGTGCCGGTCGCCCAGGTGCCCACCGCCCGCACCTCGGACAACGGCTACTACAACTACAGCGGCACCCTGCCGCAGCGCACCGGCCGTCAGCTGCTCTACATGGTGTGGCAGCGCACCGACAGCCCGGAGGCGTTCTACAGCTGCTCCGACATCGACTTCGGCAAGGGCGCCACCACCGCCGGTGCGGTGTCCGCGCTCGCCGCCCAGGCCCCGGCCGCGCCCAGCGAGGCGCAGATCGCCGCCGGCCAGTCCAAGTCCACCGTCGCCCACCACGGGCACGGCGGCAACGCCGAGGAGCCCGCCGGCAAGGTCGTCGCGGCCGACAGCGCGGCGGTGGGTGGCGGTTCCGCCACCGGCCCGCTGCTGCTCGCCGGTGCCGCCGCGATCGGCGTCGGCTGGGCCGGCATGGTGCTCCGGCGCCGTCGGGTCGAGGCTGTGCGACACGACGGCTGACCGCCGGAAGCCGGGGCCGGGCCGCTCCATCCCCCGTTCGGCCCCGCCCCGGCCGATCCACCCCCGCTGAAAACGGCGGAGGCCCGCCCGGAGTGATCC
>NZ_JBHVIV010000186.1:0-4048 GCF_042799475.1 Kitasatospora sp. NPDC057692
CCGCGGAGACCACCACCGTGTGCGACACCCCGGGGGTGTTGTCCACGAAATTGGTGATCAGCCAGTTCAGGTTCTGTGCGGCCTGGCTCATCTGACTCAACTCAACGCTCCTGGTGGTTCGAGCCGCCGAAGAGATCGGTGCTGCGATTCTGCTGTCCGTTGCCGGACGGGTCTACCTGATCGGGGTCGATCCGGAAGCTTCCGGTGGTACCGGCACTGCGGCCCTGCTCGACGCCGCGGCGCAGGTTGGTGAGGCGGCCGCGGACCTCCTCGGGCGAACGGGAGACCTGCGGGCCGTCCTGCGGGGTGGGCTTGGCGTTGCCCGCCACCAGGTTCTGCTTGGGCACGCGGCGGGGCAGGCCGGCCGGGGTGGTGCCGCTGGAGGAGGGCTCGCGGAGCTTCTCGGCCCGCTGCCAGTCGCCGTCGTTGGGCGACTGCCAGGCCGCGTTGCCGGCGGCCGTCGGGCCGGTGGGCCCGTAGCCGCCGAGGGCGGACACGTCGTGGCCGCGGGGCTCGACCGCGTCGGACGAGGTGTCCTTGGCGCCGGTGAACCAGTTCGGGCTCTCGCCGCCGCCGTTGTCGTCCTGCGGGCCGGCCGGGAAGCCGCCGCCGGCCAGCTGCTGGCCCGGGCGGCGCTGCGGCAGCCCGGACGGCAGGGTGGCGGGGGCGGTGTCGGCGGCCGGGAGGGCGGGCTGCTCGGGGGCGTACGGGTGGCCCGCCGGGGCCTCCTCGGTCGGCCGGCCGTACTGGTCGTCGGCGTAGCCGGGCCCGTCGTAGCCGCTCTCCCGGCCGTACTCGTCCTGCTGCCCGTACGCGCCGTAGCCCTGCTGCGGGTACGGGTCGTAGCCGTCCTGCTGGTAGCCCTCGGCGTCGTAGCCGGCGTTCTGGCCGTAGTCGTCCTGGTAGCCGTACTGGTCGTCGGCGTAGCCGGACTGCTGGTAGCCCTGCTGCGGGTACTGCTCGTCCTGGCCGTAGACCTCGTCGTTGCGGCGGCCGTAGGCCGGGTAGTCGTCCTCGACCTCGGCGTCCACCACCGGCGGCCGGTCGTCGGCCGATCCGGGCTCCAGCGCGGCGCGGCGGACCTGGTCCAGGCGCTGCGAGCGCTGGACGGCCTCCAGGGCCGGGCTGAACCCGGTGGGGCCGGCGTTGCCCAGGCCGGTGAGGTGGTCGTCGAAGCCGAGTTCGGCGGCGCTGCGGACCGGGTCCTGGTCGAGCGCCCATTCGGCGGACGGCTCCTGCTCGGCGAAGATCCGGGAGACGGTGAACTGCTCCTCGGGCTCCGGCGCCGCGGCCATCTGGGTCACGAACGGCGGCAGCATGACCAGCGAGGTGGTCCCGGCCGACTCGCCGGAGGGGCGGAGCTGGACGCGGATGTCGTGCCGCTGGGAGAGCCGGCCGACCACGAAGAGGCCCATGCGGCGGGAGATGGTGGCGTCGACCGTGGGCGGCTCGGCCAGCTTCTCGTTGATCTCCGCGAAGTCCTCGGCGGTGAGGCCGATGCCCTTGTCGTGGATCTCGACCAGCACCCGGCCGTCCGGCAGGCGGGTCGCGTTGACCAGCACCCGGGTCTGCGGGCTGGAGAACGTGGTGGCGTTCTCCAGCAGCTCGGCGAGCAGGTGGACGAGGTCGGTCACGGCGGCGCCGACGACCTCGGCCTCGGGGATGCCGGAGAGCTCGACGCGCTCGTACTGCTCCACCTCGGAGGCGGCGGCGCGGAGCACGTCGACCAGCGGGACCGGGGTGTTCCAGCGGCGGCCGGCCTCCTCGCCCGCGAGGACGAGGAGGTTCTCGCCGTTGCGGCGCATACGGGTCGCGAGGTGGTCCAGCTTGAAGAGGTTCTCCAGCTGGTCCGGGTCGGCCTCGTTGTTCTCGAGGTCGGTGATCAGCGCCAGCTGGCGCTGGATGAGGCTCTGGCTGCGGCGCGACAGGTTGGTGAAGATCGCGTTGACGTTGCCTCGCAGCAGGGCCTGCTCGGCGGCGAGCGCGACCGCCTGCCGGTGGACCTGGTCGAAGGCCCGGGCGACCTCGCCGATCTCGTCCTTGCCGTGCAGCGGGATCGGGGTGACGTTGGTGTCCACCCGGTCCGGGTCGGTCTTGGAGAGCCGCTCGACCAGCTCGGGCAGGCGGTGGTCGGCGATGTCCAGGGCGGCGTTGCGCAGGGTGCGCATGCCGAGAATCATCGAGCGGGCCACGTAGCCGGTGAGGACACCGGCGAGGATCAGCGCGGTGAGCACGATCAGCGAGTTGAGGATGGCGTCGAAGCGCGCGTTGTCGCGCAGCTCGGCGGCGTCCTGGAGCACGTCGTCCAGCAGCACGACCTCGGTGGCGCGGAGGCTGGAGATGTGGGTGTTGGCGGCCTGGTTCCAGTTCTCCGGGGTCAGACCGGAGTCCTTGGCCTCCTTGTAGGCCTTGTCGGCGAGCTCCTTGCCCAGCGACTGGCCGTTGGCGGCGGCCTGGGTGTAGGCGGTGCCGAGGTTCAGCAGGCCGGTCATGGTCGGGACGCTGCCGTTGGGCATCCGGTAGGCGGCGCGCTGGTCGGCGTTGGCCTGGGCGACCTGGGCGTCGGCGTACTTCCGGGCGTCCTCGGGGGCGCTGCCGGTGTTGAACTCGGAGAGCGCGGTCTGCTCCAGGCGCTGGGCGACCAGCAGCTGCTGGATGAGGTCGACGTTCTCGTACCGGGTGGTCTTCTGGGCGGAGATGCCGACCAGCAGCTGCAGCATGAGCGCGCGCTGGGTCGAGGCGGAGGCCTTGGCCAGCGACATCGCGTAGATGGAGCGGCCCTTGCTGGTGAGGTTGGACGAGCCGAGGCCGACCGAGTTGTCGTAGGACAGCAGCGGCGCGAACATCACCGAGTAGGCGCTGACGGTCGCGGAGGCGAAGAGGTTGTCCGCGTACGCGGCGGTGCGCAGCTGCGGCAGGTAGGTGACCACGGCCTGGAAGGCCTCGTGGCGGCGGGGGAGCTCACCGGACTTGTCGCTCGCCTCGTAGGCCGCGTTGTACGCCTTCAGGGCGGCGTCGGTGGTCGAGCGCGCCTTGGTGACGTCGTTGTTCGGGTCCTGCTTGGTGATCAGGGGTATCAGCGTCTTGTCGCGCTCGCTCTCCAGCGCCTCGGCGAGCTCGGTGGCGGCCTTGGCGAGGGTGGCGGTGCGCTGGGCGCGGTCGGCCTTGACGAAGCCGTCGATCGAGGTGTTGACGCGCAGTCCGCCGAAGACCAGGCCGATGACGACCGGGATCAGCAGGATCGCGATCAGACGGGCGGGCACGCGCCAGTTGCGCGGGCGCACGAAGTCGTAGCGGCTGCTCCTGGGACCGGTCTCGTCCGAGCCGGAGCCCGATCCCGCGCCGGAGGTGGGGCCGGTGCCGGCGCCCGGGCCGGAGGCGCGGTCCTTGCCGGGGCTGGGCTGCTGCGGTGCCGGGGCGCCCTGCGGCCGCTCCTCGACCGGTGTGAACGCCGAGAACCCGCCCGGTTCCGGTGCGGTGCCGTTCGGCTCGCTCTGGCGGGGCTCGGAGCGCCGCTGCGGGGCGACCTGCTGCTTACGCCTCACTCGACAACTACCTCTCGGCCGACAGTCGGCCATGGATCAATCCAGCGCTACCCCCGGGGGGCCGCCCGCTCCGGGGAGCGGCAGCCGTACGGGATCCAGGGGTAGCTGGAATTTCAGCACGTGCAGGGATGGGGGACAAACAGCTGCTGATGGGCGCCGGGTGCGGTGCAATTCAGGACATTCGCCCACATGTTGGAGCATAACTGTGGTCTTCTGGCGCTGAGTGACGCTGATTCGCTACAAACAGTCATTGTTGATCACGAAATGCCTACCGAACTGTTATCCGCTGCTTATGCGGGGGTCTTGCGCGAGGCGACCGTACGACACCTCTCCGCAAGCGAACGCGCCCCGGTGCCCCGTCACACCGACGGGGTGCCGGGGCCGCCGACCTCGGGTTCCGCTCAGCGGAGCCGGGCGAGGAGGGCGTGTTCGACGAGGGTGATGAGGGCGCTCTTGGCGCTGTCGCGTCGGCGGGCGTCGAGGGTGATGACGGGGGTGTCGCT
>NZ_JBHVIV010000187.1:0-3924 GCF_042799475.1 Kitasatospora sp. NPDC057692
GCGATGAGGTCGGTGGTGAGGTCGTCGCCCGGCTCGGCCCGCTTGGCGGCGACCACCGAGCCGAGCAGCGCGAACAGCGACTGCCGCGCGGCGACGGCGGCCTCGGGCGTCGCGGAGCTGGAGACCAGGGTGTCGGAGAGCTCGTGCAGCTCGTCCTGCTGCTTGGGCGGCAGGCCGAGCAGCTCGCCGATCACCTGCATCGGCAGCGGGTAGGCGAAGTGCTCGCGCAGGTCGAAGCCGTCCTCCGCCAGGCCCTCCAGCCCGGCGATCCGGTCGAGCAGCGCGACGGCCCGGGCCTCGACGGCGGGCTGCAGCGCGGCGATCCGGCGCGGCGTGAAGGCCTGGGTGACCAGGCCGCGCAGCCGCCGGTGGTCCTCGCCGTCGGCGGTGACCATGCCGGGGACGGTGACGAAGGTGATCAGTGGCCAGCCCTCGGGCAGCAGCCCCTCCCGGAAGGTCGTCCACAGCTGCGGGTCCTTGCCGACGCGCGGGTCGGCGAGCAGCTCCTGCAGCGTGTCGTGGTGGGTCACTGCCCAGACCACCACCCCGCCAGGGAGCTCCACCAGGACCGCCGGGCCGGCTTCCCGGAGTCGGGCGTTCTCCCCGTGCTGGTCGCGTCCGAGGACGTCGAGCCGGACGGGTTCGGGCCGGAGGGGCTCTGACCGGAGGGGCTGGGGCCGGACGGCACCGCTTCGGTCCCCTCCGCCCGCGCCGGACCGAAGGTCGGGTCCTGCTCCTCCGGAGCCGTGAGCGGTATCTGCGGCGGTGTCCATGCGGCGGGCCTCTCGGGGGCTGGCGGTCGGGGCGGGGTGAAGGCGCTGTAGAGCACCGGGAGGCTGACCAGGGCGCGCGACCACGGGGACGGGCGCCAGGCCAGCTCATGGGCGGGCACGGCCAGTTGGAGGTCCGGCAGCCGGTGCAGCAGGGTCTCGATGGCGGTCTCGACGATGATCCGGGCCGGGTGCTGGGCCGGGCAGACGTGTTTGCCCGCGCCCCACGCCAGGTGCGCCCGGTTGCCGCCGAGCGCGCCGTGCCCCAGCGCGCCGGGGCCCTGGGCGGCCGGGTCGGCGTTGGCCGCGGCCAGGCCGAGCACGAGCATGTCGCCCCGGCTGATGTACTGGCCGCCGAGCACGGTGTCGTCGGTGGCCCAGCGGCCCGGGAAGTTCTGCGTCGGCGGGTCGCGCCAGAGCACCTCCTCCAGCGCGTCGGCGACGGTCAGCCGCCCGCCGGTGAGGGTGGCCCGGAAGCGGCGGTCGGTGAGCAGCAGCCGCAGCGTGTTGCCGGTCCAGCAGATGGTGGTCTCGTTCCCGGCGACCATCATCACCACCAGGTGGTGCACCGCCTCCTCGTCGGTCAGCGCGGCCGGGTGGGCCAGCAGCCAGGAGGTGAGGTCGGCGCTCGGCGTGGCCCGGCGGCGCTGCACCAGGTCCACCAGGACCGCCTGGAACTCCTGGTTGGCGCGCACCGATTCGGCGCCGCTGTCGGCGATGTGGCTGATCAGCCGGATCAGGTGCGGACCGGCGTCGGCGGGCAGGCCGAGCAGCTGGGTGAAGACCAGCAGCGGCAGCCGGCGCGCGTACTGGGTGACCAGGTCGGCGGTGCCGTCCGGGCCCCAGCTGTCGATCAGCGCGTTGGCGGCCGTCTCGGTCGTCCCGCGCAGCTGCCGGTGGTCGATCTGGGCGAGCGTGTCGGCGACGGCGGCGCGCAGCCGCTGGTGCTCGACGCCGTCCAGGTTGAGCAGGGTCGGACGCCAGGCGGTCATCGGCTGGAGCCGCGAGTCCGGGGCCAGCCGACCCTCGGCGGGTACCCGCCAGCGGCGCGAGTCCTTGGAGAACAGCGCCTCGTTGCGGGTGAGTTCGAGCAGCTCGGGGTAGCCGAGGACGAGCCAGGCCTCGACGCCGGGCTCCAGCTCGATCGGCGCCACCGGGCCGTACTGGGCGCGCAGCCGGGCGTACAGGCCGTGCGGGTCGTCGGCCACGGCGGCGCCGTACAGCGGGGTGAGCGGCACCCCGGCGGGCAGCCCGCCGGGCAGGGTCCCGCGGTGGGTCAGCGCGTCGAACGGGCCGCCCGCGTGGGCGGGGCACCCCGGCGGCGGGACGGCGGCGGTGCCGGCGGGCTCGGGAACGGTCATCTCTGCAGCTCCAGGACGGCGGTGCGGTGCAGGTGGTCGACGAAGTCGATCAGCAGGTCGTAGGCCGCCCGCCGGTCCCGTGCGTCGCAGTAGAGGATCGGCGCCCCGGGCAGCAGGTCCAGTGCCGCGCGCAGCTCCTCCTCCGGGTAACTCGGCGCGTCCGGGAAGGTGTTGACGGCGACCGCGAACGGGATCCGCTGCTCCTCCAGCCGGCCGAGCACGTCGAAGCTCTCGTCCGGGCGGCGCAGGTCGACCATGGCGATCGCGCCGAGCGCGCCGCGCGACAGGTCGTCCCAGAGCGGCCAGAACCGCTGCTGGCCGGGCGTGCCGAACAGGTACAGCGCGAGCCGCCGGTTGAGCGTGATCCGGCCGAAGTCCAGCGCCACCGTGGTGGTGGTCTTGCCGGCGCGCCCGGTGAGGTCGTCCACGCCGGCGCTGGCGGCCGTCATGGTCTCCTCGGTGCGCAGCGGGGTGATCTCGCTGAGCGAGCCGACCAGGGTGGTCTTGCCCACCCCGAACGGACCGGTGACCAGGATCTTCACCGCGCCCTGGACGGACGGCGGCAGGTACTGCGGTTCGGCGGGCGGGGCGGAGGGCGCGGCGGTCACCGGGTCGGCGAGCGGGTCAGCGGAGTTGGCGGAGGCCAACGAGCACCTCTTCCAGGAGAGTGGTGGGCAGGCGCTCGGCCTGCGGGACGGGCGGGAGCACCTGGACGGCGCCGAGGTCCCAGAGGTCGCCGACGAGCACCTTGACGACCCCGAGCGGCAGCCCCAGGTGGGCCGCCACCTCGGCGATCGACAGCAGGCTGCGGCAGAGGTCGACGATCCGCTGGTGCTCGCGGTTGAGCAGCGCGTCGTCGGGGAGCTCGGGCCGCTCGGGTAAGGCGCTGACCAGGCTCTCGATCGCCAGCTCGGGGCGGGTGGAGCGGCTGCGGCCGCCGGTGATGACGTAGGGGCGGACCGGGCCGCCGCTCACCGGTGGCCCCCCGCCGCGAGATCGGCGCGCGGCGGGCTGGTGAGATGGGTGCCGATCCGCTCGACGAGGACCTGCATCTGGTAGGCGACCAGGCCGGCGTCGACGGCCTCGCCGGTCACCACGGCCAGGTGGGCGCCGGCCCCGGCGGCGACGATGAAGAGGTAGCCGCCGCCGTACTCGATGATGATCTGCCGGGTGGCGCTGTGGTGACCGCCGAAGCCCTGGGCGACGCCGCGGGCCAGCGACTGCAGTCCGGAGCAGGCGGCGGCGAGGCGCTCGGCGTCCTCGCGGACGATGCCCTCGCTGCGCCCGATCTCCAGGCCGTCGTTGGACACCACGACGGCGTGCTGGACCTCGGGGACGTTGATGATGTCGGCGAGCAGCCAGCCGAGGTCAGGGGTGGTGGTCATGGAACTCTCCGGAGCGCTGGGGAAGCTGGGGGGAAGCGGGAAGGGAAGGGTCGTGCGGGGCCGGGCCCGGGGCGCGGTCCGAGGGGTGGAGACCGGCGGGGTCCTGGCCGAACGGGCCGCGGGGGCGGCCCCGGTCCTGCCACTCGGCCCGGACCTGGGCCTCGGCCTGGACCTGGTGGACCGCCTGGGACTGGGAGTTGGCCCGGGCGGCCGAGCGGCCGCTGGCGGTACCGGCCTGGAACATCGACATGAACGCCTGCGCCTGCTGCGCCGAGCGGTACGGCGGAGCCGGCGGGGCGGTGGCGGCGTTGGCCGCGTGCCGGTTGGCGGCGCGGCCGCGCCGGTGGCTCCGGCGGGGCAGCGGCGGCGGAGCGGCGCCGCCCGCCGACGGGTCGCCCGCCGCAGGGC
>NZ_JBHVIV010000188.1:0-2980 GCF_042799475.1 Kitasatospora sp. NPDC057692
GCCGGAGACGTCAACTGCTCGGTCGTGGCCAGGGTTCCGGTGACGTTGGACAGCACCGGGATCGTCGGCGCGTTGAACGTCAGCCCGGTGATCTCCCGGGTGAACTCCTCCAGGACGCCCTCCATGTGGGGCGAGTGGAAGGCGTGGGAGACGCTCAGGCGGCGGGTGCGCCGACCCAGGGTGGCGAAGTGTGCGGCGATCTCCTCGGCGCGCGCGGTGTCGCCGGAGATCACGATGGAGGTGGGGCCGTTGACGGCGGCGATCGACACCTCGCCGTCCAGGAGCGGCAGGACCTCCTCCTCGGTGGCCTCGACGGCGATCATCGCGCCGTCGCCACGGGCGGCCTGCATCAGCCGGCCGCGCGCGGTGACCAGGCGCGCCGCGTCCGCGAGGGAGAGGACGCCGGCGACGTGGGCGGCGGTGATCTCGCCGATGGAGTGCCCGCCGACCACGTGCGGCTCAACGCCGTGGGCCTTCGCGAGGTGGAAGAGGGCGGTCTCGACGGCGAACAGCGCCGCCTGCGTGTACAGGGTCTGGTCGAGGTCTGCGTCGGCCTCGGCGAACACCACGTCCTTCAACGCCCGCGGCAGGAAGACATCCAGCGCCGCGCTCACCTCGTCGAACGCCGCCCGGAACACCGGCTGCGTCTCGTACAGCTCCGCACCCATACGGGCACGCTGCGAACCCTGCCCGGTGAACAGCACCGCCAGACGGCCACCCGAGGCGGCGCGACCGCGCACCAGCCCAGGCGCCTCGGCACCCTCCGCCAGCGCGGCCAGCGCAGCCGACCCGCCCAGCACCACCGCACGGTCCTCGAACACCGCCCGCGACGACACCAGAGACACACCGATGTCGGCAGGAGACAGGCTGCTCGCAATCGCCAGCAGTCGCGCCGCCTGACCTTCGAGGGCCCGCGCACCACGCCCCGACAGCACCCACGGCACCACACCAGGAACCGCCGACACCGCCGCCGCCGGAGCCTCCTCAACAGCCGGCGCCTGCTCCAGGATCACGTGCGCGTTCGTCCCACTGATGCCGAACGACGAGACTGCTCCACGACGCGGGCGTCCGGTGTCCTCCCACGGACGGGCTTCGGTGAGCAGTTCGACGGCACCCGAGTCCCATTCCACGTACGGCGACGCATCGTTGGCGTGGAGGGTCTGCGGCAGCTTTTCGTGCCGCATGGCCATCACCATCTTGATGATGCCCGCGACGCCGGCGGCGGCCTGGGTGTGGCCGATGTTGGACTTGATCGAGCCGAGCCACAGCGGCTGGTCGGCGTCGCGGCCCTGGCCGTACGTGGCCAGCAGGGCCTGCGCCTCGATCGGGTCACCCAGCCGCGTACCCGTGCCGTGGGCCTCGACGACGTCCACGTCCGCCGTCGTGAGACCGGCGTTCGCCAGCGCCTGACGGATCACCCGCTCCTGCGACGGACCGTTCGGCGCGGTCAGACCGTTCGACGCGCCGTCCTGGTTCACCGCACTGCCGCGGACCACCGCGAGCACCGGGTGGCCGTTGCGGCGCGCGTCCGACAGCCGCTCGACGAGCAGCACGCCGACGCCTTCGCCCCAGCCGGTGCCGTCGGCGTCGGCCGCGAAGGCCTTGCAGCGGCCGTCCGCCGACAGGCCGCGCTGACGGCTGAACTCCACGAAGGTGGTCGGGGTCGACATCACCGTCACGCCGCCGACGACGGCGAGGGTGCACTCGCCCTGGCGCAGCGACTGCGCCGCCAGGTGCAGCGCGACCAGCGAGGACGAGCACGCCGTGTCCACCGTCACCGCCGGACCCTCCAACCCGAAGGTGTAGGCGAGTCGGCCGGAGATGACGCTGGAGGCGTTGCCCGTCAGCAGGAAGCCCTCGAAGTTCTCGGGGGCCTTCGGCAGGCGGGAGCTGTAGTCGTTGTACATGACGCCCGCGAAGACGCCGCCCCGCGAGCCGCGCACGGTGGCGGGGTCGATGCCGGCCCGCTCGAACGCCTCCCACGTGGTCTCCAGGAGGAGGCGCTGCTGGGGGTCGCTGGCGGTGGCTTCGCGGGGGCTGATGCCGAAGAACTCGGCGTCGAAGAGGTCGGCGTCGTGGAGGAATCCGCCGTGGCGGGTGTAGGAGGTGCCGATGCGGAGCGGGTCGGGGTCGTAGAGGGCGTCGGTGTCCCAGCCTCGGTTGGTCGGGAAGAGGGAGATGGCGTCCGAGCCTTCGGCCACCAGCTTCCACAGGTCTTCGGGGGAGGAGACGTCGCCGGGGTAGCGGCAGGCCATGCCGACGATGGCGAGCGGTTCGTCCGCTGCGGCCGGTCCGGTGGCCACCTCGACGGCGGTGGGCTGCTGGACGCCGGAGATCTCGGCCAGCAGGTACGCAGCCACCGCATCAGGCGTCGGGTAGTCGAACGCGATGGTTGTGGGCAGACGCAGGCCGGTGACCGCCTTGAGGCGGTTGCGGAACTCGACGCCCGTCAGGGAGTCGAAGCCGAGCTCCTTGAAGGCGCGGCTCGTGTCGATACCGGCGCTCTCCGCGTAACCGAGGACGACGGCCGCCGTTGAGCGGACCAACTCCGATGGCCGGAGCAGACGTTCGGCCTCGCCGAGGCCCGCCACCTCCAGTTCCCAGGACGAACCGGACCCGGCCGTGGAGCGCTGGGCACGGGCGACGGTCCGCTTGGGGCGGTTGCTGACAAGGCGGCTGTAGAGGTCAGGAAGCAGCCCGGCCGCCTGGAGGTCTTCGAGCGCGGGGAAGTTGACCCGGGCCGGTACCAGGACCGGACGGCCGCTGATGAGAGCGGAGTCGAACAGCTCCAGGCCCTGCCGCGTGGTCAGCGCCGGGAGGCCGTTGCGGTCCCAGCGCGCGAGGTCCGCCTCGGTGAGGCCGTTCGCCATACCGCCGGTCTCGGTGCCCCAGAGTCCCCAGGCGAGGGAGGTGGCGGGGAGGTTGTGGGTGTGGCGGTGGTGGGCGAGGGCGTCGAGGTAGGTGTTGGCGGCGGCGTAGT
>NZ_JBHVIV010000189.1:0-2973 GCF_042799475.1 Kitasatospora sp. NPDC057692
GGCGGGGGCTCGCGGTGCTGCGGCGCCGGCGGCTCGGCCCGGCGCGGCGGGGCGGCCGGGGCCGCCTGCTGCGGGGGCTCGCGGTGCTGGGGGGCGGGCGCGGACCGGTGGCCGCCGGGCGGGGCGGCCGGCGGCTGCTGCTGCGCCCGCTGCGGGCGGCCGTACGGCGGGGCCGGCGGTGGGGGCTGGTTGTAGCCGCCGGGCGGCTGCGGGCGGCCGCCGGCCGGCGCCGGTCCGCCCGGGCCGCCCTGGTAGGGCGGCGGCGCGACCGGCGGGCGCTGGGCGTAGCCGGGCTGCGGGGACTGCCGGTAGCCGCCGGGCGGCTGCTGGCCCGGGTGCTGACCCGGCTGCTGGTCGGGGTACTGCCCGGGGTGCTGTCCGGGGTGCCCGCCCGGCTGCTGGTAGCCCTGCGGGCCGCCCTGCTGCGGGCGGCCCCCCGGTCCGGCCTGGTAGGGCGGCGGGGCGACCGGCGGGGCCTCGAAGTCCTCGGGCCCGAAGTAGGCGATCTCGGTCTGCTGGTTGCGGTCGCGGGCCGCCCGGAGCTGGGTCTGCCACGGGTGCGGGGTCTCGGCCTGCGGCGGCCCCGGCGGGGGCGGCGGAACGGCGGCGGGCGGCATCACCCGGGTCGCGGCCGCCGGGTCGAACGGGGGCGGCTGGGTGCCCATCACCCGGGTCGCGGCCGCCGGGTCGTACTGCTGGCCGCCCTGGCCGGGCTGCTGGCCGGCCGGGAGCACCTGGGTGCGGTCCTCGGTCCCGAACGGCGTGTCCGCCGACAGCCCGGGCACGCCCACCGGCGCACCCGGCACGGCGGTCGGCTGCGGGTCCGGCACCAGCAGCGCGCCGACCGCGAGCGCCGCGTCCACCGCCGCCGGGGAGGCGTGCACGCCCACCCCGCCGGCGACCACCCGCAGCGCGTTGGCCAGCGACACCGCGCTCGGCCGCTGCGCCGGGTCCTTGCGCAGGCAGCGCTCGATCACCGTCCAGAGCGGCTCCGGCATGGTCGACGGCCGCTGCGGCTCCTGGGCGAGGTGCGCGTGCAGGATCGCCAGCGGGTTGTCCCCCTGGAACGGCTGGCGGCCGGTGACCAGCTCGTACAGCATGATCCCGGCGCCGTAGACGTCCACCGCGGAGGTCTGCGGCCGGCCCTCGGCGGACTCCGGCGCGACGTACGCGGGGGTGCCGACGAACTCGTGGCTGCGGGTGATGCCCGGGGAGTCGGCGAGCCGGGCGATGCCGAAGTCGGTCAGCATCGGGTGCATCTGCTCGGTGGCGTCGACGACGGCGGTGGCGAGCAGCACGTTGGCCGGCTTGAGGTCGCGGTGCACGATGCCGTCGACGTGGCTGGCGGCCAGCGCGTCGGCGACCTGGGCCATCAGCAGGGCGCCCGCGATCGGGCTGAACGGGCCGTGCTCGCGCAGGTAGCGGGCCAGGTCGGGACCGTCGACGAGGTCCATCACCAGGGCCAGCAGCTCGCCCTCGACGACCAGGTCGCGGACCTTGACGATGTTCGGGTGGGTCAGCCGCAGCAGCACCGAGCGCTCCCGCAGGAAGCGCATCACCACGTCCGGGTCGGCGGCGAGCTCCTCCCGCAGGATCTTGATCGCCACCAGCTGCCCGGGCGCGCTGCCGGGCACCTCGACGTCGGCGCGGACCCGCCCGCGCCAGACCGTTCCGGTGGCGCCCCGTCCGAGCGGGTTCTCCTCCAGCAAGTACTTGCTGCCGACTGGCCGCACCTGTCGCACTCCTCGTCGTGCCGCCCGCGCGGGGCGCTCCTCCGCCGGTGCGGTGAGCCTGCCGGGTCCGTGTCCGGGCCACTCTAACGGGGTCCGTAGACGTTTTCGGGGCGACCGGCAGGGGCGTTCGCCCGGGTTGGGGGACATCCCCTACGGGAAGACCCGGAGGGTCCGCGGACGGTTCCACCGGGGCCGCGGGGTCTGCCCTTCCGGGCGCCGGTTGACCTGATTCCCCGTCGCCTCCACCATGGCGATGTTCGCAAGATCGTCAAATCCGGTACGGTGCGCGGACTGTCCGTGACGGATGGCAGGATGACACTCGCCACTCTTGTGGCCCAAGCGGTGTCGCGGCCATCCCCCGCTCCCCCGCGGCGGCCCGAGGCAGCGGCACAAGGCGTCACACCAGCAGAAGGGACCGCGGGCGAGATGCAGATCCGGCTGACCGTCCTCCGACCGCGCAGCGGCCCGGCAGCCGCCGGCTCCGCCATCCCGTACGTGGACGTGCTGGTCACCGCGCCCGTCGGTACCGCGCTCGGCTCCCTGGCGGGTGCCCTCGCGGGCGCCGTGGGCGTGCGCGGACCGCGGGCCGCGACCCATGTCCACCTCTACGCCGGGGCGCACCGGGTGGACGAGCACACGCTGCTCGGCCACCCCCCGCTGCTCGACGGCGCCGTCCTCTCGCTCAACGAGCCCGACCCGACCGCCGACGACCCGGACGACACCCCGGCCGCCGCCGAGCTGCGGGTCGTCGGCGGCCCCGACGCCGGCGGCGTGCACCGCCTGCACGGCCGGGAGATCCGGGTCGGCCGCTCCGGCGAGGCCGACGTCCCGGTCGACGACCCCGACGTCTCGCGGCTCCACCTCGCCCTGCACCTCGCCGAGGACGGCACGGTGACCGTCCGCGACCTCGGCTCCACCAACGGCACCACCGTCGACGGCCGGATCGTCCCGCCCGGTCCGCCCGAGGAGGCCGTCCCGCTGGACGGCACCGGTCTGCTGCGGATCGGCGAGACCACCCTGCGGGTCACCGCCCCCGATCTCCGGGACGGCTCCGGGGCGCCCGTCCGCGCCGCGCTGCCCGACGGCCACGGGCACCTCCAGCTCGCCGCCCCCCCCCCCCGCCCCCCGCGGCGCGGCTGGGCCGCGGGGTGGGGCGCGCGCGCGCGGGCCCGGGGGCTTATACACAACTGACGCGGCCGCCCCTAGGGGGGGGGGATATCTCGGTGGTGGCCGGATCATT
>NZ_JBHVIV010000190.1:0-2265 GCF_042799475.1 Kitasatospora sp. NPDC057692
GCCCACCTCCCCGACTACATGCTCCCCTCCGCCTACATCACCCTCGACACCCTCCCCCTCAACGCCAACGGCAAAATCGACCGACGCGCCCTGCCCGCCCCGGACACCGCGGCGGCGGACGACGGCTACGTGGCGCCGCGCACGGTCACCGAGGAGCGGATCGCCGAGACCTGGGCCCAGGTGCTGGGGCGGGAGCGGGTCGGCGTCGAGGACGGCTTCTTCGAGATCGGCGGCCACTCCATCCGCGCCGTCGCGCTCGTCGGCGCACTGCGCTCGGCCGGATTCGACATCGGCGTCAGGGACGTCTTCGAGCACCGCACGGTCGCCGAGCTCAGCGAGTTCCTCACCGGCCGCCCCGCGCGCACCGAGGTGGACGTGCCCGTCGAGCGGTTCGCGCTGATCGGCGCCGAGGACCGGCCGGCGCTCCCGGACGACGCCGTGGACGCCTACGGGCTGACGCAGGTGCAGCTCGGCATGGTCCTGGAGATGCTGGCGGACCGCACCGGGCACGCGTACCACAACGTCTCCTCGTTCCGGATCAGCGAGCCGGAGCCGTTCTCCGGGCGGGCGCTGCGCGCCGCCGCCGCCGCGGTCACGGCCCGCCACGAGATGCTGCGCACCTCCTTCCACCTCGACGGCTACACCCAGCCGCTCCAGGTGGTGCACGCCACGGCCGTCGTGCCGGTGGCCGTGCACGACCTGAGGGGCCTGGACGAGGCCGAACGGCGGGCCGCCGTACAGGAGTTCGTCGCCCGCGAGCGGGACCTCCCGTTCGACCTGGAGCGGGCGCCGCTGCTGCGGATGACCGCCCACGTCGAGGACGACGGCTGGCGGCTCGGGCTGACCGTCTGCCACGCCATCACCGAGGGCTGGAGCCACCGGGCGCTGCTGATGGAGCTGCTCGACGAGTACCGCCGGGTGCGCGACGGCGGGGAGGCCTCCGAGGTGCCGGCGCCGCCCGTGCGCTACGCCGACTTCGTCGCCGCCGAGCTGCGCTCGCTGGAGTCGGAGCAGGACCGGGCGCACTGGCGGCAGGTGACGAGCGGCCACGCGCGGTTCTCCCTGCCGACGGCCTGGGCCGGCGACCGCACCGCCGAACGGGAGCGCTACCGGGTCGCCGTGGACCTCGGTCCCTTCGCATCCGGGCTGCGGGCGCTGACCACCCGGGCCCGCGTCCCGGTCAAGAGCGTGCTGCTGGCCGCGCACCTGAAGGTGCTCAGCCTGCTCACCGAGGAGAGCCGGTTCCACTCGGGCCTGGTGTTCAGCGCCCGTCCCGAGGCGCCCGGCGCCGACCGGGTGTACGGCATGTACCTCAACACCCTGCCGTTCGCGTTCGACGCGGACCGCGACCGCACCTGGGAGGAGCTGGTCCGCGAGGTCTTCTCGCACGAGGCGGGCATGTGGGAGCACCGCCGCTACCCGATGCCGGAGATCCAGCACGACGCCGGGCTGGAGCGCCTGCTCGACGTCCGATTCAGCTACCAGGACTTCGACCACGTCGACACCGAGCGCGTCGACCTGACCGACAGCTCCGGCGAGGGCGCGACCGAGTTCGACCTCGCGGTGTCGGCGGTCGCCGGCTACCTGCTGATCTCCACGCACACCCACGCGCTGTCCCGCGCCGACGCCGACCGGCTCACCGCGCTGTACGCGGCGGTGCTCACCGCCATGACCTCGGACCCGGCCGGCGACTCCCGCCCGGCCCCGCTGCCGCCCGAGGAGCTGGAACGGCAGCTGGTGACCTGGAACGACACCGCGCACGAGGCCGAGACCGCGTCCGTGCTCCAGCTGTTCGAGGCGCGGGCCGCCGAGGCCCCGAATGCCCCGGCGGTCAC
This sequence comes from Kitasatospora sp. NPDC057692, assembly GCF_042799475.1. NCBI lineage: Bacteria > Bacillati > Actinomycetota > Actinomycetes > Kitasatosporales > Streptomycetaceae > Kitasatospora > Kitasatospora sp. NPDC057692. The sequence continues at coordinate 1,836 of NZ_JBHVIV010000190.1, forward strand.
CCTCGGGGCGGAGACGGCGGGGTACGCGGAGCTGGACGCGCGGGCCAACCGGCTGGCGCACGCCCTGCGGGAGCGGGGCGTCGACGCCGAGGCGCGCGTCGCGGTCCTGCTGGACCGCGGGCCCGCGCTGATCGCGGCGCTGCTCGCGGTGTGGAAGGCCGGCGGCGCCTACGTGCCGATCGACCCGTCCTACCCGGCGGAGCGCGTCGCCTCCATCCTGGCGACCTCGGGCGCGCGGGTGGCGCTCACCTCCGAGGCGTACGCCGACCGGTTCGACGCCGCCGCGGTGCTGCTCGCCGACGCGGACACCGCGGGCCTGCCGGACACCGCGCCGACGCGGGCGGACGACCTGGACCGGCTCGCCTACGTCATCTTCACCTCGGGCTCCACCGGCACCCCCAAGGGCGTCGAGATCACCCACCGGGGCCTG
>NZ_JBHVIV010000191.1:0-2051 GCF_042799475.1 Kitasatospora sp. NPDC057692
AACACCTCGGAGGAGTCCAACAACTCCACCGCCATCCCCACCCACTGCGAACCCTGCCCCGGGAACACGAACACCGTCCGCCCACCCGCAACAGCACGACCCCGCACCACACCCGGAGCCTCAACACCCTCAGCGAGCGCGGCCAGCGCGGCGGACCCGCCCAACACCACCGCACGGTCCTCGAACACCGACCGCGACGACACCAACGACACACCGATATCAGCCGAAGACAAACCATCCACCGCCGACAACAACCGCGCCGCCTGACCCTCCAGCGCCCGCGCACCACGACCCGACAACACCCACGGCACCACTTCCAAGACCTCGGTGGCCCCGACCTCGGCCGCGTCCGCCCGGTCGTCCTGCGCTGCAAGCGGCTGCTCCAGGATCACGTGGGCGTTGGTGCCGCTCAGGCCGAAGGAGGAGACGGCGCTGCGACGCGGACGCCCGGCGTCCTCCCAGGTGCGGGCCCGGCTGAGCAGTTCGACGGCGCCGCTCTCCCACTCGACGTGCGGGGAGGCCGCGTCTGCGTGGAGGGTCTGCGGCAGCACACCGTGCCGCATGGCCAGCACCATCTTGATGATGCCCGCGACGCCGGCGGCGGCCTGGGTGTGGCCGATGTTGGACTTGATCGACCCGAGCCACAGCGGCTGGTCCGCGTCGCGGCCCTGGCCATACGTGGCCAGCAGGGCCTGCGCCTCGATCGGGTCACCCAGCCGCGTACCCGTGCCGTGGGCCTCGACGACGTCCACGTCCGCCGTCGTGAGACCGGCGTTCGCCAGCGCCTGACGGATCACCCGCTCCTGCGAGGGCCCGTTCGGCGCGGTCAGACCGTTCGACGCGCCGTCCTGGTTCACCGCACTGCCGCGGACCACCGCGAGCACCGGGTGCCCCAGCCGCTGTGCGTCCGACAGCCGCTCCAGCAGGACCAGGCCGGCGCCCTCGCCCCACGCGGTGCCGTCGGCGTCGGCCGAGAACGGCTTGCAGCGACCGTCGGGCGCCAGGCCGCGCTGGTGGCTGAACTCCACGAAGGTGGTCGGCGTCGACATCAGCGCGACACCGCCGGCCAGCGCCAGGCTGCACTCGCCCTGGCGCAGCGACTGCGCGGCCAGGTGCAGCGCGACCAGCGAGGACGAGCACGCCGTGTCCACCGAGACGGCCGGACCTTCGAGCCCGAAGGTGTAGGCCACGCGGCCGGAGGCGACGCTCCCGGCGGTGCCCGTGGCGAAGAACCCGTCGAAGCCCTCCGAGGCCTGCTGCATGCGCGAGCCGTAGTCGTTGTACATCACGCCGGCGAACACGCCGGTGTCCGAACCCCGCAGGCTCACCGGGTCGATACCCGCCCGCTCGAACGCCTCCCACGCCGTCTCCAGCAACAGACGCTGCTGCGGGTCGGTCGCCACCGCCTCACGCGGGCTCATCCCGAAGAACTCCGGATCGAACCGGTCCGCCTCGTACAGGAACCCGCCCTCCCGCGTGTACGACGTGCCGGGAGTGTCCGGGTCCGGACTGTACAGCTTCTCCAGATCCCAACCACGGTCCGTCGGGAAGCCCGAGATCGCGTCGACACCCTCGGACACCAGACTCCACAGCCCCCCGGGCGAATCCACCCCGCCCGGGAACCGGCACGCCATCCCGACGATCACCACCGGATCCTCGGCCGCATCCGCCCGCGAGGACACCACAGCCGTCACCGACCGCTCGGCCCCGGACGCCTCCGTCAGCAGGAAGCCCGCCAGCAGCGAGGACGAGGGGTAGTCGAACACCAGCGTCGCCGGCAGCCGCAGACCCGTCACCCCCTGAAGACGGTTCCGCAGATCCACCGCCATCAACGAGTCGAACCCCAACTCCTTGAAGGCCCGCTCGGGATCAACAGCCTCCGCCCCCGCATACCCCAGCACACCCGCAACCGCCGAACGCACCGTCTCCAACACGACATGACGACGCTCCGCCTCACCCAGACCCGCCAGCCGACCCGCGAACGAACCCGCACCCACCGACCCACCACCGGCCACCGCCCGACGACGACGCACCGGCGCCAGACCACGAAG
>NZ_JBHVIV010000192.1:0-1946 GCF_042799475.1 Kitasatospora sp. NPDC057692
TTTTAGCACTCACTCGACAGAGTGTATAAGTGCGCCATTCGGAATTTCAAAGCTTCAAATTTCACAGAGAGTGCCCATTTATACACACCCCCTAAATCGTGGTGTGACAATGGGTTCTCGCCGGCTCGAAATCGGTTTGTCATTCTGACAAATAACCCTTCGGGAAATAAAAAAAACGGCTCCATAAAGAGGAACCGTTTTGCTTCAAAAATCACGTTTTGTGTTATACTGGAGAAACGAAATTGTGTTTTCAAAATTGTCATTTTCGACATGATAACTTTTCTCGTAGTGTGGTTTTGCCGAACCCACTACTTTTTTTATGTCTCCGAACTTCATTTCTTCCCGTTCCGGCTTAACAATCCCTTTTGATTTTCGATACATATTCATTCCGGAAGGATACATGTGCAGCCGTCCGCCTTTTAAAAATTTCTTTTCCCGACCTTCTACGATCTTTGTTTGCACCTCACAGCCCTCTGAAGCCACTTTTAAGGCTGTTTCCCTGTCTTGGACATCTTCTAGGTCTATATCAGTCAAATAAGCGCTCAAATAGGCTCCTATGTTGTCTATATCCTTTAATGACTTGATTGTTACAAATCCTAAACCCCATAGACTCCTTAATTCAGCATTTTTAATATAAATCTTATCCAAATCATTAAAGCGCATTAAAACATGACAATGCCAGGCTCCACGTCCTTGTGGCTCTACCACCGATAAATAATCTATCGAACTTTCTTTCTTGTATTTATAACGCAACCTGTCGATAAAATTTTGAAAATCACTATAAAGTTTTTTCGTGTCCGTCATATTTTTCTTGTATGTCAAAGTTATATGTAATTCATTTGGCCGTCCTATAAAATTGTTATTTATCAAATAACGCAGCTTCTTAAAGGTTTGTCTCAAAGAATTATAATTTTCCTGCCGATTTTCCGAATGCTCGAACTCCCGGATCTCCCCAGTAGAGAGGTCTACAAACCTATCCTTGTCCAATTTTTTGATATTATTTTTCCGGTTCATCTTCTCCATATGCTGAACTTCAATGACGTGATTCATAGTGGTCACTTTTACAACATCATTTGGAGCTATGAAAACCGCGTCACCATTGCGTTTATCCATCCATTTCCCCTCAATTTTTCCTGTAATGTTTAATTAAAATCAAGTTAATAATAAAGAACCCCAAATCCGAAGTCAGTTTTTCAACAAAAATTAGCGTCCTTTTCCCAAATAGTCCCTATACAATTCCTTAATAGCAAACTCAATTACAGCATCTTTTGAAACTCTTCCAAATTCATTGTGTTTTGTAAAATGTTCGGCTAATAACTCTAGCTTTTTAAATGTTTCAACAGTAATTCGAGGTCCAATTTGTTTTTTCTCTTCCATCCAAACACACTCCTAACAAGTTGTTAACATAATTCTAACATTGGAAATAATAGAATTCAAGAACAGAAAAAAGAAGCACACTCGGAATGATATTTCGTTTCCTTTTGATTCCGAGCCTCCACCCCTTACAATCCCCAAAGGCAACCGACAAGGGAAAATTCGTCCCTTATCGGCACCTCCGGAAATTGTACAGCAAGGGGTCACTCCCAATAAAAAGACTACGACATATAAAACAGGTTTAGCTTCAGAGAAAAAGAGCATAAGGAAACTCGGTGCCACCCTAAAAAAAAGGGTGTCAAACAGGCTGTGCCTGTTGAGTTTCTATGCTCTTAGAACAGGTGCCGTTTTTGAAGCCAAAGATATAGCATAGATACCCCATAGATATAGCAGGGATATACCAAAATATCTCTAGAGATACGGGTATCTATGCTATATCTCTCTACAAGATTCCTCCACACGCTTGACGGAAATGCTTCAGCATTTTAGCACTCACTCGACAGAGTGTATAAGTGCGCCATTCGGAATTTCAAAGCTTCAAATTTCACAGAGAGTGCCCATTTATACACACC
>NZ_JBHVIV010000193.1:0-1914 GCF_042799475.1 Kitasatospora sp. NPDC057692
CCTCACCCCCGACACCCTGACCGGCGCACACCCCCAGACCGCCCACCGCAACAACACCCCCCACACCCCCCACCTCACCCCCGCCACCAACGACAGCACCTTCCTGGCGCCGCCGCAGGACACCTCGGTGTGGCGCATCGACGTCGCGAGTGCCGGGACGCTGGACGGCCTGGCCCTCGTCGCGAACCCGGAGGCCGCCCAGCCGCTGGAGGCCGGGCAGATCCGGCTGTCCGTGCGTGCGGCGGGGCTCAACTTCCGTGACGTGCTGATCGCGCTGGGGATGTACCCGGGCGAGGCGCGGATCGGCAGCGAGGGCGCCGGCGTGGTGCTGGAGGTCGCGCCCGACGTGACCGACCTGAAGCCGGGCGACCGCGTCATGGGCCTGCTCTCGGGCGGTGTGGGACCGGTCTCGGTGACGGACCGCCTGCTGGTGACGCCGATCCCGGAGGGCTGGTCGTACGCCCAGGCGGCGGCGACCCCGATCGTGTTCCTGACGGCGTACTACGCGCTGCGCGACCTGGCCGCGGCCGAGGCGGGGGAGACCCTGCTGGTGCACGCCGCCGCCGGTGGTGTCGGCATGGCCGCCGTACAGCTGGCGCGGCACCTCGGGATCGAGGTCTTCGGCACGGCGAGCCTCGGCAAGTGGGACACCCTGCGGTCGCTGGGCTTCTCCGACGACCGGCTGGCCGACTCCCGCACGCTGGAGTTCGAGGAACGCATCCTCGCCGCCACCGACGGCCGTGGCGTCGACATCGTCCTGGACTCCCTGGCACGGGAGTTCGTCGACGCCTCGCTGCGGCTGCTGCCGCGCGGCGGGCGGTTCCTGGAGATGGGCAAGACCGACATCCGGGATCCGGAGGTCGTCGCGGCCGAGCACGCGGGTGTCGCCTACCAGGCCTTCGACCTGATGGAGGCCGGGAACGCGCGCATCCAGCAGATGCTGCGCGAGCTGGTGGCGCTGTTCGAGAGCGGCGCGCTGCGCCCGCTTCCCGTCACCGAGTGGGACGTCCGCCGGTCGCCGGAGGCCTTCCGCTTCCTCGGCCAGGCCCGTCACGTCGGCAAGGTCGTCCTCACCGTGCCGGCCGCCCTCGACCCGGACGGCACCGTCCTGATCACCGGTGCGACCGGCACCCTCGGTGGCCTGTTCGCCCGTCACCTCGTCACCGCGTACGGGGCCAAGCACCTGCTGCTGGTGAGCCGCCGTGGAGCGGACGCCCCGGGTGCCGTCGACCTCGCGGCCGAACTCACCGCCCTGGGCGCGGAAGTGACCTTCGCCGCCCGTGACCTGTCCGACCGCGACGCGACCGCCGACCTCCTGGCCGCAGTCCCCGCCGAGCACCCCCTGACCGCCGTCGTCCACACCGCCGGCGTCCTCGCCGACACCCTCCTCACCAGCCTCACCCCCGAACAACTGGCAGACGTGCTGCGCCCCAAGGTCGACGCCGCCTGGAACCTCCACGAGCTGACCCGGCACCTCGACCTCTCCGCCTTCGCCCTCTTCTCCTCGATCGCGGGTGTGCTGGGCAACGCCGGGCAGGCGAACTACGCCGCCGCGAACGCCTACCTCGACGCCCTCGCGGACCGCCGCCGATCGCACAACCTCCCCGCCACCTCCCTCGCCTGGGGACTCTGGGGCGGGGACACCAGCGGTATGGCCGACGAACTGTCCCAGGCTGACCTCGCCCGCATCGCACGCTCCGGCATCACGCCGCTGACGGCGGAGCAGGGCCTGGCCCTCTTCGACGCCGCGGTGGCGGGCGGGCGCTCCTCGGTGGTGCCCGTGCGCCTCGACCTGAGTGCGATCGACGAGAGCAGTGCTGCGGTTCTTCGTGGTCTGGCGCCGGTGCGTCGTCGTCGGGCGGTGGCCGGTGGTGGGTCGGTGGGTGCGGGTTCGTTCGCGGGTCGGCTGGCGGG
>NZ_JBHVIV010000194.1:0-1646 GCF_042799475.1 Kitasatospora sp. NPDC057692
CTGAGATTCGCCTTGTAATGTTCTGTCTTTGCGACCGTCTTTAAAGTCACTCATATTAACAACTTTATCAGCTGAATTACCTTGTGAGGATCGCGCCTCGGAACGGTCAGGAGAATCATTCAAATTGCTTTTTATCGCATTAGCTGAGGCATCGCCCGCGCTGTCTGCGGTCTCACGGTTTTCATTTCGTTCTTTAGCTTGTTGTAATGCTGCAGCTGAAGCTCCGCCAGTATAAGCAGCCGCAGCTGCACCGGCCAAATTCTTAGCAGCTCCAATTGTTTTTTCTGCCGGCTGACGAATCCCTTTTTCATAAGCGTGCTTAGCTGTTCCGCCATCCACTGAAACCACCCTGCCGGCCGTTACAAACTCAATGATTTTATCTCGATACTTAATCATCAAGATGATAGCAAGAGCTGTCACAAAAGCATTCAGCATGTATTTTCCGGGTGTATCCATCGGGATCAATTCACCTGTTATATCAATGATCAAAAACGTAAACAGAAGAATGATCCCTACAAAAGCTTTCATAAAAAATGCACCAACCAACCTGCCAAGTGTGTACCAAGCGCTATTTGAGAAATTCGGCAAGAAGGAAATAATGAAGCTGATCGGGAGTATGACGCTTATTGCTAGGACAAGAATTTGAACTATAAAATTCACAAACGCCACTAACAACAAAGGAACACCCAGCACACAAGCAAAGCCTAACGAAAATATGGCCACGCCGATTTTATTCGGAATTCCTGATTGCGCCATCATGGTATTATTAAGCTCATTAGCTTCTGATGAAGCTATTTTTTTTCTTTCTTTATATCCATCTTCATTGAGCTTATATTCCAGTAGTTTAGTGATCCTGTCTTTATCATCCTTCGTGATCTTACTCTCGTCTGTCATGCCATAGTTCATATTTAAATATGGCTTATAGACAGCAATATCAAAGTATTGATTACGAAGGAGAGCGATAGACCCCTCTAATTCTTCGCCTTGTGCGATATCTCGTTCATCATTGAAAAGCGTTCCGCTTTTCATAATAAGCCCCTGCACTTCACTGCTAACATTGTTCATCGCCTTTAAAAACCAACCGGCTTGCGTGAACCAAACGAAAGCAATCAAAATCACAACAATCAATCTAACTGTGGATTGCCCTGCCTTCATACCGTTTTTTTGGCCCACATACTGAAAAAATATATAGAGAACAGCTATCGTAAACAATAAAACACCAAATGCAGCATAAAGGTTTTCCCATAAAGCAGTCGATATTTTTCCGACCTTATCAGCGAATTGGTTTACAACCTCTACGTTATATAGCCAGTCAAGGCCGGTATCAACTAAATTCGCGATCATCTTAGTCATTCCAAAAGTTATACTTGCGATACTATTCAGATTTTTATTGATGTTTTTTTCCGAAAAAGGATTTAAGCTCGACTCCACATCGGCTACCGCATCATATTGATCGTAGCTGTATCTTTTACTATCAAGGGTGACTCCTCCCTGCTTTACATCCTTCGGCTGCACCTTATTGCTATTATCGTCTGCAAAAGCAGCAGTCCCTAAAAAGGAAATGACGATGACGAAAACAGATAGGGTGAGCAGAATTATTTTCGAGCCTTTTTTCATGTCTTCCCTCCTGTCTACATGACTACATG
>NZ_JBHVIV010000195.1:0-1607 GCF_042799475.1 Kitasatospora sp. NPDC057692
GATATACACCATAGTGTGGTTGAAGAACAAAAAAAGCGCGGTCAAACCAATATAACCGACGCTATCATTGATCCAACGGAACCCGGGTTTCTAAAGCTTCAGACAACTGAAGGGGAATGCTATACAAGTTTTGTCGTAGTCGATGACTTTCCCGAGGACATGGAATACTCCCACATTTTTCAAAAGGCGCAAAATTTAAATTTCCCCGTAGAGCTGCACATAAAAGCGCAATACCAGTCAAAAGAATCAACATTGAACAAAATTGCTTTAACAAAACAACGTTTCAAGCAAACGCAGCGGGATATGAGCGAGGTTGAAGAAATAGATGACAGGCTCCTATCTGGCCGTGAATTGCTTACCGATTTAAACAATAAAATCCGTAATCACAATTCACCATATTTGAAGTGGGTAGCGACTTTTGTTGTCAGCGGAAAGACTAAAAAGGAATGTAAGCACAGAGCAAGCGAAGTCATTAGGATCATGAAGCATTCACAAATCTATTGTGTGCGTCCTATCGCCGATCAGTTGCAGCTTTTCTATAAATTTTTGCATGGTGCACCGATGCAATTCGAAAAAAACTGGGTGCAGTCAACAACACATGAAGGCTTTGCAGAAAATCTTTTTGCCGTATCAAGCCGGCTTGGTTCGAATGTGGGGTTTTATTTCGGAAGAGTAGACAAATTTACAGAAAAAGTCCCGATCGACCAATCTATAGCCAGCAGTCGAGATATTGTGCTTTACCATCCGTTTATGGCTAATGAGGGAATCGCCGGTGCTTCTACCGACAGCCCACATGTAAATATTACAGGAGCAACTGGAAAAGGTAAGTCCTTTTTAGTGAAAATGATCCTGCTATATCTCTCTTTCTTGGATTGTCAGGTATTAATGACTGACCCAAAGGTGGAGGTACGAAAGTGGTTTACGAAAGCGATTAGTGATCCAGATGTACGGGTTAAGTATCCGATGTTTGTAGAATTGATTCGCTCATTCCACTACGTCACGCTTGATGCCTCTGATAAAAAGAATTTTGGCGTTTTAGACCCAATTATCTTCCTTGATGGATTTGAAGCGAAAGAGACTGCTCAAAACATCATTGAGCAAATTTATGATTTGCATGGGAAAGATGCTGTAAAAACCGAAGTTCTGAAAACTTTAGATGCGGTTATTGAGCGAAAAGCAAAGGGAGAAACCGTTGGGCTTATGCATGTTGTAGATCATCTAGCGAATAGTGAGGACCCAACAATTAAGAGTGCAGGCGAGCTTCTTGTCCAAATGGTTCAGAATAGCATTCTTCAATTAGTTTTCAGCTATGGGGATGCTGATGCCATTAACTTGAATCGCAAAGTAACTATTTTAGAAATTGCCGGTTTAGACTTACCGAATGAAGATGATGACCCACGTTATTACAGTGACAGCGACAGGAAAAGCCTTAGCATTATGATTGGCCTTGCAAAATTCTGTGAAAAATTTGGTCGCCGCAGTCATGATGATCCGACAGCAATCATTTTCGATGAAGCTTGGACGTTGACTAAAGCCCGCGGCGGTAAGCGATTAGTTAAGGATATGAAGCGTGTAGGACGTTCCTTTAAAAATCAGCTATATCTTGT
>NZ_JBHVIV010000196.1:0-1578 GCF_042799475.1 Kitasatospora sp. NPDC057692
CGCCCCAAGTGGACCAACCCCAACACCCCGAAGGGCACCGAGGTTCACCTCCTGGACGTGAACGCCGCGTACCTGGCGGCCCTGAACACCCACCTCCCGATCGGTGCGCTTCAGCACGCCACCGGCGGGGAGTTCGACCGCCGCCGCGCCGGCGCCTACCGGATCACCCCGCCGGAGTGGACGCACGCCGATCTGCCCAACCCCCTCGGCTACCGGGAAGAGCCCGGGGACCTGTGGGTCACCCGGCCGACCCTGCAACTCCTGTCGGACCTGGCCACCCCGAAGTACGGCAGCCTCTGTGAGGCGCCGGTCATCCATGAGTCGTGGACCTCGGGGTCATCGGAGAGCATCCTCCGAGCCTTCCGGGACACCCTCCGCGACGCACGCGCGGCGGCCCTGGCGGACGACGACGACGTGACCCTGACCTACGTCAAGGCCATGTACTCCAAGTTCGTTTCGACCTCTGCGAAAGCCTCCAAGTTCAATCACCTGATTGAGCGGACGGATTGGTCACAGATCATCCGAGCGCAGGCACACGGGAACCTCTGGCGACGCGCATTCAAGGCACACCGCGCCGGCCTGACCGTTCACCGCATCACCGGCACCGACGAATTGCACGTCGCCGGTGACTGGCAAGCCGTATTCACCGAGGGCCGCGCCCTCACCGAAATGAAGACGAAGGGTGCCTATGTCGTCGGCGCCCCGGTCGCGGAAATGGGGGAGTGACACGTCATGGGAGGACGAGCAACAGGCGGATTCGGAGCACGGGGAAAGAGCGGCGGGGAAGCAATTGCCCACCGGCTGGACGTCCTTGCGAACGGAATCCGTTCCGACGTAGGCACGGAACGCGGATTGGAGGCCCGACTCAAGTACCTGACCAACTCCCCCGCCGGATATCAGGCAATGGAGCGGGCCGGTATCTCGGTCACCCCTCGGACCCTGTTCGCATGGCTCGCAGGTGACCGCGACCCGAACAAGGCCAACCGCTCCCGAATTGACGCGGCGTACCGCGACATAAGGCGGCGCAACATCGCGAAGTCCCTGAAAAAGCGGCTCGCTAACAACGGCCGGGGGACACGGGTGGAAGTACACCCGCTGGATCAGGGCCGGGTGCCCAACCAGAACCAGCGGGCCCTCAACGTCCGCCGGATCAACATCCGACCCGGACAGTGGGGCCACCTCGTGGACGCGTGGGCCCGGGGCGACATCGCAGAGATGGACGCCATCTGGGAGGGCATCGCAGAGGACGCGATCGGCTCCGACTGGGGCGCCTACGTGATGGTGGCCGGCGTTGGATTCGGCGCATAGCAGCAAGTCACAGAGGGGCCCTGGCCGTTGATGGCGGGGCCCCTCCCGTCACCCGTGGGGGACTGCGTGAACTTCATCGACCAATACGGCCTGGTCCCGTACAAGCCCTGGCAGCTCTCCCGCTACGCCCGGGAGGGAGCCTGCGAGGTGTGCGGGGCCACCTCGGAGGAGTTGGCCCGACGCTACTCCGAGGACGGCTACCAATCGGCCCTGTCCGCAGTCCTGTTGAACTTCGACCACTGCCACGAACACGGCTGGATACGGGGCCGG
>NZ_JBHVIV010000198.1:0-1472 GCF_042799475.1 Kitasatospora sp. NPDC057692
GGCGGGTTCTATCGATCCCCGCAACACCCTGAAGTTCAGGGAGTTGCGGGGATCGTGGATTTCGAGGTGTTGAAGGCGAGGTTCTTCGAGGCGCTGGACCGGGAGAACGGCAGCGTCGCTGGTGCTGCCCGGGCGGTGGGGGTGAACCGTCACACGGCGGCCGGGTGGGCGCGCAAGGCCGGTGTCCGTGGCCGGGGCAAGCCTGGTACGAGCGGGCATCCGGGCCGGGTGGAGTACGAGCGGCTTCGCGCGTCGGGGGTGCGGCGGCCGGACGCGGCCGCACAGGTCGGGGTTCATGAGCGCACCGCCCGGGACTGGGACCACGGGATCCGGAAGATCGGTAACGCGCGCCTGCACCCCGACGGGCGCAGGATCGACTACACAACCGGTATGACCAGCACCGTCGCCGTCACGTCAGAGCCGTCCGCCGCGGCGGTCGAGGCCGAGCTGCACCCGCGGTTCCTGACGGTGGCCGATCGGGAGCTGATCGCCGACATGCGCCGTGAGGGCCACTCGCTGCGCGCGATCGGGCGGGCGCTGGGCCGGCCGGCCTCCACCGTCAAGCGCGAGATCGACACCCGGGCGGTCGACGGCGTCTACCGGCCGCACCGGGCCCAGCGGGCATGGGCGAAGAGCCGCTCACGCCCCAAGGACTCCAAGCTCGCCCGGGACGGACCACTGCGCCGGTTCGTCGCGGACGGGCTGCGGCAACGGTGGTCGCCCGAGCAGATCTGTCACGCTCTGGCCATGGAGTTCCCCGACGACGAGGGCATGCGCGTGAGCCCGGAGACGATCTACCAGGCGATCTACGTCCAGGCCCGCGGCGGACTGCGCCGCGAGGTCGCACTCGCACTGCGCACCGGACGCACCCGCCGCAAGCCGCACTGCAGCCCGGATCGGCGCACACCGCGATTCGTCGACGAGATGGTGATGATCTCCGAGCGGCCGCCGGAGGTCGAGGACCGGGCGGTTCCCGGCCACTGGGAGGGAGACCTGATCGTCGGTGCCCGCAACGAGAGCGCGATCGTGACCCTGGTCGAGCGCTCCACCCGCTACGTCCTGCTCGGGCATCTGCCCGGCGGGCACACCGCCGAGGAGGTCCGCGACGTGCTGGTGCCCCTGATCCGGACCCTGCCCGGGCACCTGCGGAGCTCGCTGACCTGGGACCAGGGCTGCGAGATGGCCGCGCACAGGCAGTTCAGCGTGGCCACGGGAGTGCCGGTCTACTTCTGCGATCCGCACTCGCCCTGGCAGCGAGGATCGAACGAGAACACCAACGGGCTGCTGCGGCAGTACTTCCCCAAGGGCACCGACCTGTCCGTCCACAGCCCCGAAGACCTCGAACACGTCGCCCAGCAACTCAACGGCCGACCACGCAAAACGCTCGGCTGGAGAACCCCAGCCGAGCGCCTGCGTGATCTACTGACGACCACGTAAGCCATCAGGTGTTGCGAGGACCGTTAGAAACCGCC
>NZ_JBHVIV010000199.1:0-1459 GCF_042799475.1 Kitasatospora sp. NPDC057692
AGGGCGGGTTCCTGTACGAGGCGGACCGGTTCGATCCGGAGTTCTTCGGGATGAGCCCGCGTGAGGCGGTGGCGACCGACCCGCAGCAGCGTCTGCTGCTGGAGACGGCGTGGGAGGCGTTCGAGCGGGCGGGTATCGACCCGGTGAGCCTGCGCGGTTCGGACACCGGCGTGTTCGCCGGCGTGATCTCCGGCGACTACGCCTCCCGACTGGGCCGCATCCCGGGCGAGTTCGAGGGCTACCTGTCCACCGGGACGACCACCAGTGTGGCGTCAGGCCGCATCGCCTACACCTTCGGGCTGGAGGGTCCGGCGGTGACGGTGGACACGGCGTGCTCGTCCTCGCTGGTCGCGCTGCACCTGGCGGCGCAGTCGCTGCGCCAGGGCGAGTGCGACCTCGCCGTGGTCGGCGGCGCCACCGTCAACTCCGGTCCGACCAGCTTCATCGAGTTCAGCCGTCAGCGCGCCCTCTCCACGGACGGCCGCTGCAAGGCCTTCTCGGCCTCGGCGGACGGGACGGGCTGGGGCGAGGGCGTCGGCATCGTGCTCGTCGAGCGGCTGTCGGACGCGCGGCGCAACGGCCACCCGGTGCTCGCGGTGGTCCGCGGCAGTGCGGTGAACCAGGACGGCGCCTCCAACGGCCTTGCCGCGCCGAACGGGCCCTCGCAGGAGCGGGTGATCCGTCAGGCGCTGGCGAACGCCGGTCTCACCACGTCCGACGTGGACGTCGTCGAGGCTCACGGGACCGGCACCCGCCTGGGTGACCCGATCGAGGCGCAGGCCCTGCTGGCCACCTACGGCCAGGGCCGCGACGCCGACCAGCCGCTCTGGCTCGGCTCCATCAAGTCGAACATCGGCCACACGCTGGCGGCCGCCGGCGTCGCGGGCATCATCAAGATGGTCCTGGCCATGCACAACGGCGTCATGCCCAGCACCCTGCACGTCACGGAGCCCAGTCCGCACGTGGAGTGGGACTCGGGCGCCGTCGAGCTGCTCACGCAGCGGCGCGAGTGGGACGACGCCGGGCGTCCGCGCCGCAGCGCCGTCTCCTCCTTCGGCATCAGCGGCACAAACGCGCACGTGATCCTGGAGCAGGCTCCGGTGGCCGACGAGGCTCCGGCCGTCGACACTCCTGAGGTTCCTGGTGTGGTGCCGTGGGTGTTGTCGGGTCGTGGTGCGCGGGCGCTGGAGGGTCAGGCGGCGCGGTTGTTGTCGGCGGTGGACGGTTTGTCTTCGGCTGATATCGGTGTGTCGTTGGTGTCGTCGCGGTCGGTGTTCGAGGACCGTGCGGTGGTGTTGGGCGGGTCCGCGGCACTCGCTGCGCTCGCTGAGGGTGTTGAGGCTCCGGGGGTGGTGCGGGGTCGGGCTGTTGCGGGTGGGCGGACGGTGTTCGTGTTCCCGGGGCAGGGTTCGCAGTGGGTGGGGATGGCGGTGGAGTTGTTGGACTCCTCCGAGGTGTT
>NZ_JBHVIV010000200.1:0-255 GCF_042799475.1 Kitasatospora sp. NPDC057692
CCAAATACAGTGTAAGCAAGGTCACCTATTTGCTTTAAAAGTCTCTCTGGATTACCTACCGCGAAAAATACGAATCCGGCGGCAATTACAAATCCGATCAATTTACTAATGTCCTGTCTAAATAGGTAAAAGACACCGAAACAAACCAAAACAATTGCAACAGCATTTCCGCCTTCAGTTTGTACCCAATCCGCTAAATTACCGAGAGACGGAAGGCTAGCAGCTAAAACAGGATTTGCAAAAAAATTCATCATA
>NZ_JBHVIV010000200.1:265-1365 GCF_042799475.1 Kitasatospora sp. NPDC057692
GTTATTTTCCTCCTAGTGTGTTTTCCATTTTTTCAACAAAATACTTACCATCACGTTTACTTAAGTGCATTGTGAAGCTTTCTGTATTCTCAATTCCAAGGTCTTTTTCTTGGAATTTCGCATTGGTTTTTACGATATAACCATTTTTCCCTGAAGCATAGACTTTGAGATTTTCTAAGCTGACAAATGAACGCTGCCCATTTAAAGCCTGCGGCTTCTCCATCATATAAGTGAGATCATCTGTCGTTCCGTCAGCATATTTTTTGAAGAAATCATTAAGCCAATTTTGAATCTGCTGTTTCTGTGCATCCTGAATTTCAGATTCATCTTCTAATGGGTTAGTTTCGCTTTGTACGCCTTTTGTTTTCACATCTGGCAACGGCGTAAAATACAGGTTAGAAACAACCGCATAACCGCCTTTAGAAGCTTTTACAGGTACATTCAGCAGCATAGAACGGCCTGTTTTTTTCTCCTCCTCGTATTTCTCTTTCACTTTTTCTTTTTTCTTGCCTTTTTTCTTCTCGACCTCTCGCTCTTTTTCCTGAACGGCGACATTATCATAATCTACACGGTACTGTAAGATCGCTTTATCATCGGCAAACTGCACATCATACAGCGTTTTATTATTCAACTTCCTATATCCGCCTACATCACCAGTTAGATCAACCGTTAAACCTTCTGCATAATAACTTTTGAGCGCTTCTTCACGAGCCTTCTTTTGGTCACTATCGCGCGGAATATTCATGTATTCATCGACCACTTGATTAGCGAAAATCTCCATTTTCGGACTGCGGTAAACATCATATCCGTTTTCATCCTGACCAGCCGTAACAGCAGCGAGTGCCGTTGCAGTAGCTTTAGACCGATTCAGTGCATTTTGCGAACGACCAAAAGCTAATATTCCAGACAATCCAACAACACCGATCAGCAGCCAAATAAATATGACAGCGCCTTTACCATTTCGTGCCTTTGGCAATTTACGGCTTTCTTTTTTGCTCCGCTTGATCTTATTGTCTGAAAAAATGTCGGACACTTTTTCTTTCAAACCGCCTAATCCCATTTGTCTCCCCCTTTCAATAAATTGCGCCGTCAACTTGGGG
>NZ_JBHVIV010000201.1:0-1348 GCF_042799475.1 Kitasatospora sp. NPDC057692
CCTCTCCCCAGTCGCCGTATCGAGGGTCGGCGGTCTTGCCGTCGAACACGGCGAACTGGACGGATGCTCGGTTGGCGAGGGAGGCCATCCAGGCGAGCATGAGCATGGTCTTGCCGTAGCCGGGCATGCCCGCGACCTTGATCCCGGAGAGCTGTTTGAGCGGGATTCCGACCTGGCGCATCCAGGGGTTGTGGCCCATCGGCAGGACCCAGTCGTCTCGGGCCAGGCGTACGGCTGGTGTTCGTCGAGGGGGTTCCCGACGATGCCGGTGATCTCGACGAGTCCGGCAGCCAGCCGCTTGACCTCGATCGTCTGGCAGTCCCAGGCGTCGGCGAGCCAGCCAGCGGCCTTGTCCACCTCGTCGATGCCGACCTTGGGGATGGTCTGGAGTACGGCCCGGATGCCCCACGGTTCGGGGAAGACCTTGAGCCGGGGGACGACCGTGACGGGCTTCTTGACCTTGCCGTTCAGGTCCTTGACGCCCTTGGTGTTCTCGTCGACGCGAGCCAGGCCGAGGTTCGGAGCGAGGCGACGCCAGCGGCGGGCGATCTTCCAGGCGTGGCGCATCCGGCGACGCTGGAGCGGGGTTGCGCGGATGTACCGGTAGGTGGTGAGGAAGAGGGCGACCGCCCCCCAGGCCGCCAGCGCCACGAGGGCGAGGCCGACGACCAGGGGAGCGAGCCGGAGGGAGTCCGCGTTCGACACGGTCAGGCCTCCGCAGACTTGCGGCCGGTCGGCACCGCCGACAGGGAGCGGATCTCGTCCGCCTGGTACCAGGCCGTACCGCCCATGATCTTCTCGTTGCCGTTGCGGTCGGTCCGCTTCTCGGCCGGGGTGACGCCGACACGGAAGCCGACGAGTTCGACCGGCTGAGGCATGTTCTGGAGAGCCTTCGCCGGGTCGTCGTAGCTGACGACGCCGACCTTGAGGATCTCGTTCTCCGTCCGGCCGAACTGGGTGAAGCTGGCGACCACCTGAACCTCCCACTTGGGGAGTCCGTCCTTGGTCTTGTCCTGCGTCTGCGTGCCGAACTGCATCTTCGCGGCGCAGCTGAGGAACATGACCATGGAGAAGGTTCGGGCCTGGTCGACGTGGAAGATCGCGGGCATGGTGTGACTCCTTCTGACGGATCGTCATCTGCGGAACTGATGACTACGGGCTGTGCTGGGCTCTACGATGGACCCGCATCGCAGAATCTGTCAACCGAGTATCCGCATCGTTCCCCCCGAGAGGTCGCGTTATGACCCGCAGCAAGGCAGCAGTCTTCCGGTCTGATCTGCAACGACAGTTCCAATCGATCTCCGAGCTTTGCAGCTACCTCGGACATGCCGATGCGGCCATGGCGAGC
>NZ_JBHVIV010000202.1:0-1304 GCF_042799475.1 Kitasatospora sp. NPDC057692
TGAGCTGCCCCGAGTTTCGTGGAGTCCGCGATCGTGTGATCAAGCGGCTTGCGGGTGTTGCTTCAGTCTCGTCCGGTACGCCTGTTCGTACTCGTCGGGTGGCATGTAGCCGAGGGCGGAGTGGAGGCGTTCACCGTTGTACCACGCGACCCACTGGAAGACGGCCCGCTCGACCTCGTCGAAGTCCCGCCAGGGCCCCTGATGTTCGATCAGTTCGGCCTTGAACGTGCCGTTCAGGGCCTCGGCCATCGCGTTGTCATAGGAGTCCGCAACGGAGCCGACCGATGCCGCGGCGCCGACCTCGGCCAATCGCTCCGTGTAGCGAATGGATACGTATTGCGACCCGCGGTCGCTGTGATGGATGAGGCTGGCGTCCTTCTTGATCCTCTGGCGCCACAGCGCCATTTCCAGCGCGTCCAGCGGCAGGTCGGTGCGCATGTGGGTGGCGGCTTGCCAGCCCACGATCCGGCGGGAGTACGCGTCCAGGACGAACGCCACGTAGACCCAGCCCGACCAGGTGCGGATGTAGGTCAGGTCGGCCAGCCACAGCTGGTTCGGGCGCTCGGCGGTGAACCGGCGGTTGACCAGGTCCGGCGGACGCGGTGCCGCGGGCTCCGGGACGGTGGTGCGGCGGCGCTGGCCGCGAATCACGCCCTCGATGCCGACCTCACGCATCAGCCGCTCGACGGTGCACCGGGCCACCGCGTGGCCGGCTCGGACCAGGGCCCTGGTGATGCGGCGGGCGCCGTAGGTACGGCCCGAGTCCTCCCACACCGCTGTGACCAGCGAAATCAGCTCCTCGTCGCGCAGACGGCGGGCGGACTTCGGTCGCTGCTTGCGCGCGAAGTACGTCGACGGCGACAGCTCCAGCACCCGGCACACGGGATCGACCCCGAAGCCGTCGCGCAGGTGGTCGATCACCTGCTCGGCCTCGTCCGGGGACGGTCGATCTCCTGGGCAAAAAACACGCTGGCGGCCTTGAGGATCTCGTTGGCCCGCCTCAGCTCGGCGTTCTCTTTGCGGAGTTGCTTCAGCTCTTCCAGCTCGGAGCTGGTCAGGCGGTCGTCACGCTCTCCGGCGTCGGCCTCGGCCTGGCGGACCCAGGACCGCAGGGCCTCCTTGTGGATGCCCAGGTCACGGGCGACATGGGCCACGGGGCGGCCGGTCGAGCGGACCTCGCGGACGGCACGCTCACGGAGTTCATCGGGGTACTTACGGGGTGCTGGCACTGCTCGTGGTTCTCCTTACGCCTGGATCGTAACAAACCCAGACATCAGGGACTCCACGAAACCCGGAGCAGCTCA
>NZ_JBHVIV010000203.1:0-1272 GCF_042799475.1 Kitasatospora sp. NPDC057692
AGGTTCCCGTCCGCCGTCCCGACGGCGGCGATGTCCGCCTTCCCGTCACCGTTGAAGTCCCCGGCCGAGAACTTGTCCAGGCTGTTCCAGCCCGTGCCCGCCGACCACGGCGCGCCGAACGATCCGCTGCCGTTGCCGGGGTAGACGTACAGCTTCCCGTCGCCCTTGCCGACCGCGGCGAGGTCCGCCTTCCCGTCGCCGTTGAAGTCACCCGGCGTCATGTGGGCCAGCGAGTCCCAGCTGGTGCCGATCAGGGTCCGCTCGCCGAAGGTACCGGCACCGGTGCCCGGGTACAGGAACATCTTCCCCGTCGCCGCGTCCACCGCGGCCAGGTCCGTCCGTCCGTCACCGTTGTAGTCGGCCGAGGCGAAGCCCGTCATCCCCACCGGTGTGGCCGGCGGAGGGGTGCTGTTGTCCTCGACCACCTTGTTGTACCGCAGGGCCACGTAGCTGCTCGCCGGGTAGCTCGATATGTTCCCGCTGTAGACGTTCCCGCTCCCGTAGGTCATGTCGGTCCGCGAGTTCGACTGGTGGAGGTAGGTGAAGTCCCCGGTCGCCTGGTTGTTCCACCGCACGAAGAGCACGACGTGGTCGCTGATGTTGTCCAGCGCGTCGCCGGGGCGCAGGTCGCTCTTGTTGATACGCGTGGTCAGGGACCGGCTGTCGAGGGTCTGGGTGGTCGCCGAGCCGAGTCCGGTGGCCGACAGGTGCCAGGCCATCGCGATGAACCCCGAGCAGTCGGTGCGGTAGGAGTGGCCGTCGCCGTCCCCGTAGGTCGCACCCTGGTTGTACTGGACGTCCTGGGCGTCCCAGTACTGGCCGCGCGGCAGGATCTCGGACCGGTTGACGGAGCCGCCGAGGGAGGAGCCGGCCTGGGCGGGTGGTGCGGCCAGCCCGGCGGCGGCCATGACCGCGAGCAGCGGGGCGAGCACGGAGGTGCGGCGGAAGCGACTGGTCCTGGACATGACTTGACTACCTCGATCTGCTGGATGGTGGGTGTCGGAGGTTGGTGCGGGGAGCGGGCTACCAGCCGGTGCCGATGGTGCTGCGGGCGCCGAAGGTGTTCTGGCCGGTGCCCGGGTAGAGGTACATGTCGCCGGTGGATCCCTGGGGGGCCTGGACGGCGGCGACGTCCGTCCGGCCGTCGGCGTTGAAGTCCCCGCCGACCAGGTCGCGCATGATGTTCCAACCGCTGCCGGCGCTCACCGGGGCGGCGAACCAACCGGTGCCGGTACCCGGGAAGACGTACAGGTTGCCGTCGCCCCTGCCGAC
>NZ_JBHVIV010000204.1:0-1233 GCF_042799475.1 Kitasatospora sp. NPDC057692
CCCTCACCCGCGCCCGGTCCTACGCGGACCGCCTCCTGTCGCAGGCGGGGGCGGACCGGTGACCGAGCAGACGACCGAGCGGCCGGCCCGCACCCCGGCCCCCCGCAAGCCTCTGCGGGTGGTCAACGGCTCCGGCGGGGTCCGCGAAGAGATCACCACCGAGCGAATCTCCGACCGCTACGAGGCAGACGAACACGGCCACTACCGGGTCACCCGCTCGCAGGGCGAGACCCCGTCCGGCGAGCCGGTCGTACGGGTCTCGCGCAAAGAGATCCTGAACGCCCGGACCGAGATCACCGCCGCCTACGCCGACGACACCGGGGAGCCGTACCCGATCGCGGCCACCGAGGTTGCCGACCGGCTCCGGCCGGTCATCACCCATTACGACCTGCGCGTGTCCCGCCCCGACGAAGGGGAGGTGAACCTCCCGGACGTCCCGGCCGAGGACTTCGGCAAGGTGGCATGGGTCGAGCGCGCGGAGCTGCGGGAACTGCCGGTCATGGCGTCCGGCGGCCAGACGGCCAAGCACGACATCGCCACCTCGATCCGGCTCGCCTCCCCGCACCCGGTCATCCCCGCGTACGGCCGCCTCGGGTGGCACAACCGGGACGGCCGATGGCTGTACGTCCACGGCGGCGGCGCCTGGACTGCCGAGGGAGCCGATGACGTGCGCGTCCACGGAGACGGCCTCGGGGTGTTCGCCATGGCGGCCCCGCCCGAGGACGACGCGGCCGGACGACGTGCGTTCGAGGCTCTGTGGGGCCTGTTCGACATGTGCCCGGACCGGTTCGCGGCCGTGGAGATCGGGGCCGCGTTCCGTGCCTCCATGGGCCGGCCCTCGGGGAGCATCACGTACCGGGCGGTGAACCAGTCCGGCAAGTCCGCCCACATGGCGTTCGTGACGCAGTGCTGGGCCCCCTCGGTCCGCTGGAACCGCCTCCCCTTCAACGCGGGCAAGGCGTTCGCGACCCCCACCTACATCGAGCACGTCCACCACACGTTCGGAGACCTGCTCGTCCCGTGGGACGACATGGCGCCGGTCGGCTCCCCCCGCGAGCGGGCCGACTACTTCGACATGTTCGCCCGGTCCCTGTTCAACGGCGCGTCCAAGGGCCGCATGGGCATCCAGGACCGGAAGATCGTGGCCCGTGCCCGGCTGCGGCCCCGCGCGTTCGGCGCCCTGTCCGCCGAAGACCTGACCGCCGTGGAGTCCGGGCAGAACCGGACCCACCT
>NZ_JBHVIV010000205.1:0-1199 GCF_042799475.1 Kitasatospora sp. NPDC057692
GTTCAAAATAGTATGCAGCTTTTTCGAAGTCATCCCTATTCTTATAATATTCAGCTATTTCTATTGAGAGATCGGCTGTCTCTGACCACAGCTGCATTTTTTCGAGGACTTCGATGTTTTGTCTGACCTCTTGGTCATTTTGCTTTTCATATAAAGAATGGATCAACTTTAATTTCGCTAAATACTCCCGTTCTCCTTCAGCCGTAGCTTTTTTCAAAGCTTTGTCATACCATGTTCGGGCAAGTTCGTAATCGCCTAATTGAAAAAGCACTTTACTAAGCATATACGCCGAGCGGACACCTACAAATGACTCTATATGTTCTGGAATAGTCCAAGCTTGTTCAAAACAGGTTGATGCTTCAGCAAACATTTTTCGCCGTTCATAAGCAATTCCTAAGTTAAAAAGGGCCAAACTTTCAGAGTATCTAAAGTCATTTGCTTTTGCTATAGTTCTTGCGCTTTCGTAGTGCTTTTCAGCTTCTTCAAAGAGCAGCAAATCAAGTTTATTAGCACCTAGCATCATTTCACAGTTGATTGTTTTTTCTTTATATGTGTCATGTGCTTTGAATGTGTCGTAAGCAATTTCAGCATGCACTAGTGAGAAATGGTTTTGATCTATCTGATAATAAGCTTTTGACAAGTAGTAATGGAATTCAGCTTTTTCGATTTCATCAGGGATCCTTTTAAGGCGTTCCTCGGCTATTTTGTAGTACATAATGGCTTTAGTGTATTGCTTTTTATAATACGCGTACATGCCGGAGAAAAAGAAAAAATAATACTGGATCATATCATCAGTTTCGTGTTCTTCGGCAGTTTTTTCGAGCTCGTCAAGAACGCCGCCGGACTTGCTATATTCCTCTTTTAGAAGCAGATAACGTGCATCTAAAAGGTTATAGTAAAGCAAAACGTCTTGGTTCTCATCCATTGAATCCAGAAGAGGTTGTATTTCTTCTTTTTTTGCATCTGCTGCCGATATATTATGCTGTTTAATGCTTGAATACCATTGATTCAGCATGTTTGCAACTTTTTCATATGCAATTGGTGAGCTCAATAAGATTACCCCCTTTATCAATTTTTTCGAATCTTATAAATAATTACATTATGGCAGAGGGAAGGGTTATTTTGAAGAGAATTGTAAAAAAAAGAGAGTATTTACCCGTGTAGACATGTAGACACGTCTACAATGTGGTGTTATTATC
>NZ_JBHVIV010000206.1:0-1192 GCF_042799475.1 Kitasatospora sp. NPDC057692
GCAATTATACTTTTTCGAATAAAACTTAATATCGACGTTGTTTTACACCAAGGGTTAGGATTACTTGTTAGGGATGTCGGTTCCATTGTCTTTGCAATATTTCTTACCATATTGATTGGGAAATTGCTAAAAGCAGACTCTTCATTATCCCTATTACTAGGGATTGGAACGGGAGTTTGTGGTGCGGCAGCGATTGCCGCTGTCTCACCAATTTTGAAAGCAAAAGATGAAGATACTGCAATAGGCGCAGGTATTATCGCCCTAGTTGGTACTATTTTTGCCATTGGATACACCATCTTAAGACCTTTTCTACCATTAACTGATTTACAATACGGTATTTGGTCAGGCGTTGGTTTACATGAGATTGCACACGTAGCCCTAGCTGGTGCACCAGCGGGCCCAGATGGCCTTGCAATTGCTTTGTTAGCCAAACTAGGACGGGTATTCTTACTTGTTCCACTAAGCTTTATTCTTATGTACTGGATGAAACGTAAAGGAAAATCAGATTCTGATTCCGATACAAAAATTGAATTCCCATGGTTTCTTATAGGGTTTATTATCATGAGCCTATTCGGAAGCTATGTACTTGGTAATATGATTACGATTCCAACTAATATCATGAATGGGGTATCCTTCTTCACTTCATTTATATTGACAATGGCAATGATTGGATTAGGTTTGAATGTTAGCCTTAAGGATCTTCGCACGAAGGCGTTACGACCACTTCTTGCCATGACCATTACATCCGTTCTTCTATCAGTCATTACGTATTTCACGATGTAACTAATCATTATTAGGAGGTTTACAAATGGAAAAAATTTTATTTGCTACAGATGGCTCGACTTATTCCGAGCATGCCGCAAAAATGACGGGGGAATTCTTAGAAGCTTGGCCAAATGCAACATGTATCGTGCTTTACGTTTCGGCAAAGGAAAATTACGCCTATGATTTAGCACCGGAAGCAGTTGACCGATTTGAAGAAGAACTTAGTAGCCGTATTGAAAAACAAATCATAGAGGGTGTACTTTCCAATTGGAAAGAACGACTTCTATTTAGTCATCAAACAGGGCATCCCAGTCGAACAATTTGTAATGTTGCTCAATCGGAAAAAGTTGATCTTATTGTATTAGGAAGTCATGGAAGAGGAGCCATAGATCGAGCGCTATTGGGAAGTGTGGCACATGGTGTACTG
>NZ_JBHVIV010000207.1:0-1183 GCF_042799475.1 Kitasatospora sp. NPDC057692
GGTAATAGAACGAGTGTCACTGATCGAATCATGGCGATTTTCGATTGGGAAAACGCTTTTTATAAAAATGAAGCGGAAAACTTTTTGCAAAAAGTCATTCATATGATCCATGATTTTGATTTAAATACTGATTTGGCGACCATCGCCAAACACATGTCACTCAGCGCGGTATACAGAACATTAATGACTGACGTGGAAATAAAAGAGGAAGTCATTCAGGATAAAGTACCAGTCAAGAAAAAAAAGCCGGCGGAAGAGGATGATATTCTTGGCCTGAATGAATCAGAGCAAGAGGAAGTAGAGTACGAAATTAGAGAGCGTACAGTCAAAAATAAAGTATTGAGCGCAAGGGCAGCCCTTCATATGGAGCGTTTTTTCGGTAAAAGTCAGTTAACAGAGGATGAAATCGAATCATTGACCGATGAAAGCCAAGCCGATCCTGTTCTGATGCTTGTAAAAAGTATGAAAACACAGCTAGAAAAGTTGATTTATTCAGAACTTGGTGAGCTCCTTGAAGATGATCCTGACGGTCTCGATCTGCTTGAGGTATTAGAACGAGGAGAAAGCGTTATTTTCTCGTTCAATAGCAACATTTATTCCGAGTTTATCAAGCGGTTTGCAAGGTTTGTTATTGCTGATTTAGCATTCAGTGTCACAACTAGATACGCTCAGGACGTGCAGAAAGGCGCTCTCGGCATTTTTGATGAGTTTGGGGCCTATGGGTCTGAAACAATCGTACACATCCTTGCGCGGGCTCGTAGTGCTGAATTTGGGGCAGCTATTGGGATACAGTCGCTAGGAGATTTAGTCATCAATGGACAGGACATTTCAAAGCAAGTAATTGATAACTGTAATACGTTCTTTTTTGGCCGAAGTAACGAGGCTGAATCCGCAGAAACAGTGGCTTCTATAATCGGTACTTATAATGACGTGGATCTGACCACACAGACGGAAAATATCGGCGGCCCATTAAAAAGAATTGAGTTTAAAGCGGAAAAAGGAACAAGCCGGAAGGTAAAAAAATTCTATGTTCATCCAGACGAAATAAAGGACTTAGAAACAGGGGTTTTTGTAGTTGTCAGAAAGGCAGCGAGGGGGCTAAAACCTGTTGAAAGGCGCAAAATCATTTATTTTCGCAATCCAATGAATGGGTTGAACGAAAAAAAAGAGTCTCTTTCTGATC
>NZ_JBHVIV010000208.1:0-703 GCF_042799475.1 Kitasatospora sp. NPDC057692
GAGGAGGAAATAGCGTGAATGAAATCGATTATAACGATTGGAAAGCTATGATCAAAAAGCTGAACGAGGGTCAGCCGAGTGTTTTGGATTTGGTTAATGATCAAATTGAGTCCTATGAAAAGGAAAAGGAGAACGAAAACAAATGAACACAGCATACAGAGTTTGGGATGGAGAGCAGATGCATTATTGGGATGATGAGGGAATGGATCTCATTATTACAGCCGTGGGATGGAGATTGTACCGCCATACCGACTCATCACTTCATCTGATTAGGATTGCAGATAGCACACAAAAAAATGCAGCTCTCATGTGGAACACCGGGTTGAAGGATAAGAACGGAAAGATGATTTATGACAATGATTTCATTTTGGATCATAACACTGATACGAAGTTCGTAGTTAAGTATGACAACAAGCAAGCTGGTTTTTATCTTGATATAGGTCTTGGAAATGGTAGTGGTGCTTTTATGGCAGGCGATCTTGAAATCATCGGTGATGTTTACCGAAATACTGAGTTATTGGAGGATGCGGAGAATGTATAAAAAAGCTGTGACGTCAGTCAAAGCCGGAACCCTAAAAGAAGCGTGTGAAAGGATACAAGCGGCGCATGATCTAGGATTCGTGGTAGAGGTTTTTCAATTTGAGAAGGCGAAACCGGATGGGGTTTTCACCCCTAACTTGTTTATGATTGATCTGTTTCTACC
>NZ_JBHVIV010000208.1:713-1143 GCF_042799475.1 Kitasatospora sp. NPDC057692
CCTGTGAAGGAGGGCGCGGAGTGAAATTTGCATTTAGAGTATTGATGCTTCTCATAATGTCGGGCGTTGCTGATTCCATAGGAATAATTCTGGCGTATTATTTCGACAATCAGAGTTTGAGATTAAATTGTGTGTCAGTTACCGCGGCGATCAGTGGGTACTTGGTTCGTGGATGGTGGCCGCCGGAAGAGAAGGAGGGCGCGGAATGCCAAAAGTGAACGGAACATTAATCGGATACTATTGCGATGACTGCGAGGAATGGTTGTTTTTAGAAAGGCCTGCCTGTACGTCTGAAATCTATTGCCCTTTTTGCAGGGATCAGACTCTTGCGATTGATTCTGACGATTTAAGTTTACTGGAAGAAATAATGAAGGAGGACGCAAAATGAAAAAGATTATTTTCGCTTTAGTTGCTGTCATTACATTGGGGG
>NZ_JBHVIV010000209.1:0-1096 GCF_042799475.1 Kitasatospora sp. NPDC057692
ACGGCTTCGGTGCGCAGGGGGTTGATCTCGGAGACGGCGCCGACGAGCGTGGTCTTGCCGACACCGAAGCCGCCCGCGACGACGATCTTCGCGGAGGTGGTGGCGCGGGTGGGGGCGGCCGCGTTAGAGCTTGCGAAGTCCACTGAGGACCCTTTCGAGCAGCGTGACGTCGGGCTGGGTTCCGGATTCGCCGCCGGATGCGGGCTGGTGGATGGCGACCAGGCCGGCCTCGGCCAGGTCGGCCACGAGGATGCGGGCCACTCCCAGGGGAAGCGAGAGCAGCGCCGAGACCTCGGCCACGGACTTGACCTCGGTGCAGAGGGTGCAGATCCGCTGGTGCTCGGGGAGCAGGGTGGCCAGGCGCTGCGGGTCCACATCGGCGGAGACGAGCGCCTCCAGGGCGAGCTCGTACCGGGGCCGGGTCCGTCCGCCGGTCATCGCGAACGGGCGGATCAGCGGGCCGGAGTCCGGCTCGTCCTCGAAGTCGTCGCCCGCCCCGGGATCCTGGGCGGGTCCGCGGTGGCCGGGCCCGGCGGCCCGGTGTCCTGCGGCCGGCTGCCCGACGGCCGGTCCGCGGCCGGGGTACTGTCCGACCGTCCCGTCCGGGTAGCCGGGCGGGGGAGCGTCGTACGAGGGCCGGGGCTGGGCGTACTGGTCGTACTGCCCCGGCGTGTACGGTCGGCCGTACGACGGCTCGCCGTAGTGCTGGCCGTGCTGGCCGTGGAGCGGCTGGCCGTACTGCTGACCGTGGCCGACGACGCCGGGTGCTCCGAAGGCGTCATGGCCCGTGCCAGGGTACGGAACGCCGTACTGGCCGCTGCGGTCGTCGGGCGGTGTCACGGTTCCTCTCCTCACAGGGTGCGGCGGTGCGGTGCGAGCTCGGGCACGGGTCCGGAGCCGGTGGTGCGAAGGCCGTACAACGCCCGAACCCGAGCCCGCCGAAGCGGGCCCGGGACGGACGCGGAGGTGCTTCGAATACCAGGACGGTATCCGACGGACCGTCAGTGCAGGAGACTGCCCTGGAGTTCTGCGCGGAGTGCGGGGGTGAGGACGGCGCCGGCGCGGTCGACGAGCAGGGCCATCTCGTATCCGACGA
>NZ_JBHVIV010000210.1:0-1045 GCF_042799475.1 Kitasatospora sp. NPDC057692
ATCCATTATAGCCGTTTGGAAGGCAGGGGGCGCTTATGTGCCCCTGGATCCTGACTATCCAAAAGAGCGGCTTCAATATTTGCTTCATGATGCGGATGCAGACGTTCTCCTTGTTCAGCATCATTTAAAAAACAGTCTCGCCTTTGACGGACCGGTGATCGATTTGAATGATGAAACATCATACCATGCCGATTGCTCATTGTTATCACCAGTAGCGGAACACAGCCATTTAGCCTATGTCATTTATACGTCAGGTACTACAGGAAAGCCGAAAGGGGTCATGGTTGAACACGGCGGCATTGTAAACTCGCTCCAATGGAAGAAGGCGTTTTTTAAGCATTCTCCGGCGGATCGCGTGCTTGTCTTGTACCCGTATGTTTTTGATGCGTTCATTTTAAATTTCTTCGGCCCGCTCATCTCGGGAGCAACTTTGCACCTTTTGCCTAATGAAGAGAATAAAGAAACTTTCGCCATTCAAAATGCCATAAAACAAGAGAGAATTACTCATTTCTCAACTTCTCCCCGTCTTCTGAAAACGATGATCGAACAGATGAACAGAGAGGATTTCATCCATGTTCAGCATGTTGTTGTAGGCGGTGAGCAGCTGGAAACAGATACAGTTGAGAAGCTGCATTCTCTGCAGCCTCGCATTCGGATCAATAATGAATACGGACCGACAGAAAACAGCGTGGTATCTACATTTCACCCTGTTCAGTCCGCTGATGAACAGATCACAATCGGCAGCCCGGTGGCCAACCATCAAGCTTATATTTGAGGAGCGCACCATCAAATCCAGCCGATCGGCGTACCGGGAGAGCTGTATGTCGGAGGAGCGGGAGTGGCCC
Source organism: Kitasatospora sp. NPDC057692 (assembly GCF_042799475.1). NCBI lineage: Bacteria > Bacillati > Actinomycetota > Actinomycetes > Kitasatosporales > Streptomycetaceae > Kitasatospora > Kitasatospora sp. NPDC057692. Next base: position 846 of record NZ_JBHVIV010000210.1, read on the forward strand.
GCGGCTACCTCAATCGGCCTGAATTGACGGAGGAAAAATTTGTGGAGCATCTGCATGTCCCTGGTCAAAAGATGTATAAAACGGGGGATCTCGCCAGATGGATGCCAGATGGACGGATTGAATATTTAGGGCGGATTGATCATCAAGTGAAAATTCGCGGCTACCGGATTGAGATCGGCGAGGTAGAGGCAGCCATGTTC
>NZ_JBHVIV010000211.1:0-1042 GCF_042799475.1 Kitasatospora sp. NPDC057692
GTTCGATGGTGAGGAGGACGTGGGCGTGCGCGGGCACGGTGTCCAGGTCGGTGTGGACGGGTGCGTCGAGGCCGAAGGTCTCGGTGCCGAGGACGACCGGGTCACCGGTGATGGTGGACCCGGTGGCCTTGGGGGTGGGGGTCCAGGTGAGGTGGTAGAGGTCGTTGGTGGTCGGGGTGGCGAGTTGGGTGGTGGTCGTGGGGAGGAGGGTGAGGGCGTCGATGGTGACGACCGGGGTGCCGGTGGGGTCGGTGGCGGTGAGGGCGTGGGTGTTCTCGCCCGTCGACTGCCAGCGGACGCGCAGGGCGGTGGCGCCGGTCGCGTGGAGGGTGACGCCGCTCCACGCGAACGGCAGCAGGACGGGCGGCTTGGTTCCGCCCCGGGTGGGGGACGCGTCGTCCTCCTCCGTGAACAGGAGGGTGTGGAGGGCGGCGTCGAGGAGGGCCGGGTGGAGGCCGAAGCCGGTGGTGTCCGTGTCGTCCTGGGGAAGCGTGATCTCCGCGAAGAGGTCGCCGTCCTGGCGCCAGGCTGTGTGGAGACCCTGGAAGAGCGGGCCGTAGGCGTAGCCGCGGTCGGCGAGGCGCTCGTAGAGGCCGTCGAGGTCGATGCGCTCGGCACCCGCCGGCGGCCATACATCGGCCGCCGCCGCAGGCTCGGTGACGTCCGAGGTCAGGCGGCCGCTGGCGTGGCGGATCCAGACGCCTTCGCCGTTCTCCGGGCGGGAGTGGACGGCGAGGGTGAAGCCGTCGTTGTCGTCGGGGGTGAGGGTGATCTGGAGGTGAACGTTCTCGGTGATGGTGAGGGGGGCGTGGAGGGTGAGGTCTTCGAGGTGTCCGGCGCCGAGGTGGTCACCGGCCGCGATCGCGAGGTCGACGAATGCCGTGCCGGGGAGGAGGACGCTGCCCAGGACGGTGTGGTCGGCGAGCCAGGGCTGCGCGGACAGGGAAAGACGCCCCGTGAACACGGCGCCGCCCTCGCCCGCCAGGTCGACGGTCGCGCCCAGCAGCTCGTGACCGGCCACCCGCAGGCCCAGGCCCGAGGC
>NZ_JBHVIV010000212.1:0-289 GCF_042799475.1 Kitasatospora sp. NPDC057692
CACACTGACGGGAATTGCGGCAGATACGCAGTTAACTGTAAATGTAACCGCAGTGAACGAGGGCGGCGAGTCTCCAATGTCTCAGATCGTCACGAAAACACAGCCAACACCAGCTTAATAAGTCAACATACAAGACATAGAGCGTTAGCGATTGCTAATGCTCTTTTTAATACTTAAAAAGGGGATGTAATGACATGACAGTTTTTAAAATTGATTTAGAAGTACCAAAACAGGAATTTGAGATTGGCGGCAAAGTTTTTGACGTTTATTACGATGATGAAAGCTTAAA
>NZ_JBHVIV010000212.1:299-1041 GCF_042799475.1 Kitasatospora sp. NPDC057692
TGAGAAATTTAAAGGCATGGATTTCACAAAGCTTACTGAAGCAGAAATTTCTCAAGCTGAAGAAGCTGCAAATGAGGCTATGAAAGAACTAATTGAATCTTATTTTGGTGCAGAGAATTTTGATTTTATCTATCAAGCTGGCGGTAAGTCTCTTTACAACATGATTAAAGTTGTCGATATCGTTAACAGCAACCTAGAACAGAAAATGGGAACGAGCAAAGCGGAGAAAGCAAAAAACTATATAAAGTAGTGATGGTCAGCGATGAAGCTTACTGATCGTTTTGAAGAAGATGTGATTATATTCAAGGGGAGGCGTATAAAGTTACGTCTCTTTTTTGATGTGGTGCTGCGTGCGTTTGAACTGCTGGAAGATGAAGAATTCACCGAAGCGCAAAAATGGTCGCTTTTGGCTTTTGTCTTTGCTGAAAACAAAGAGGACGTTGAAGAGCTTTCACTGGATGAAAAAGTGATATTGGTTAAAGCCATTTTTGACAACTTTATTCATGAACCAGGAGAAACAGCGCAAGACAGTATTCAGCAGCAACCACAAAGCACAAACGAAGATGAACAAAACACCTCAGAAGGCGAACAAAGCACAAGCAAAAAAGATGAGGTTTTTGACTTTGAACAAGACGCGGAGTATATATACGCGTCTTTTTTGTTTGATTACAACCTCGATCTATTCGAACAGCAAGGGAAATTACACTGGCGCAAATTCCAAGCCCTTCTAAAAGGTTTGAGC
>NZ_JBHVIV010000213.1:0-1027 GCF_042799475.1 Kitasatospora sp. NPDC057692
TATGGATGCTTAGGGGCAAAACTCAACGAAGAAGACCCTTCTGTTGAAGGTAAACTCACTTATCAAATGCTTCAGACACTTACAGATATCTCAGATGAAGAATTAATTCAAATGAGCTCAAAGACTGTAAAAGAAATAACCACATTGGGAACTGACAAAGAAACCATGTTAAGAGTTCTTGGAGCTACGGAGAAAAAGAAACATCGGACAGCTCTTCAGGATGCCTTACTTCTATATCCAGAACTTCTTAATGATGATCATACGAAAGAAATTATTAAAAATAAAAAGAAAAGCATGATTAAAGATGCCAAATCAGGAAAATTGCTTGTTGATGGTGCTCGTTATACATACTTATGCCCTGATCTGTATGCTTTCTGCGAAAAATTATTTCTGAACATCCAGAATCCAAAAGGACTGCTTTCAGGAAGTGATGTCCATTGTTCTTTATATGATGAAGGGTATATTGATATCCTCCGCTCCCCTCACCTCTTCAGAGAGCATGGTGTTAGGTGGAACAAAAAAGATGAGAAATATGAAAAGTGGTTCATTACCCCAGGTGTTTACACAAGCATTCATGATCCGATATCTAAGTTGCTGCAGTTTGATAATGACGGGGATAAGGCCTTAATTATTCCTGATGAGTTAATCGTCAATATTGCCAAGCGTAATATGGAAAACATCGTTCCGTTGTATTATGAAATGTCTGTAGCCCAGAAACAAGAGATTAATAGCAAGAACATCTATGAAGCACTAACTCTTGCTTATGGGATCAATATCGGGGAGTACAGCAACAACATCACTAAGATATGGAACAGTGACAACATAAATATGGACGTGATCAAATGGTTATGTATGGAAAATAACTTTACTATCGATTAAATTTTTAGTCGCGTCGCATAGCGATATGCGGATGAAAAGTCAGTGAACCTAGAAATCTAGGGTGTGCATTCAGCGAAAAGCAGCGATAGGAAATGATCGTCAATGAGTGTGCTAACAGGGGAATTCTAAGTCCTTATCGATACGATAA